>JACOYD010000048.1 GCA_016182055.1 Candidatus Microgenomates bacterium
ACGACATTTGTTCAGGGAATGGCCGTGGGGTTGGGAGTTAAACAAAGAATAATCTCCCCCACTTTTGTAATTGTTAGAAGTTACCCGTTCGACAAGCTCAGGGCAGGTAAGTTAGAAGTTAGAAGTTTTTATCACATAGACTTGTATAGAATTGATGGCAGAAATAATATTGAAGGCTTAGGACTTGAGGAGATTATTAACGATTCGCAAAATATTGTAGCAGTAGAATGGGCGGAGAGGATGGGAAAGTTATTACCCAAAAATAGAATAGATATTTATTTTGAGCATATTGATGAACACAAAAGAAGAATTACAATTAAAAGAAGCAATTAAAATTCTCAAACAGGGTGGGATTGTGGTGTTTCCTACAGATACTGCCTTTGGGGTGAGTTGTCGCATTGATGATGAGAAGGCGGTTAGTCGTTTGTTCACCATTAGAAGAAGGCCCAAAACACAAGCCACCCCGGTTTTGGTCGATACCGTTAAAATGGCACAAGATTATTTATTGCCAATACCAAAAGAAGTTATTAATAAACTGATAGAGCCGTATTGGCCGGGAGCCCTCACTCTAATACTAGACTGTAATAGAGTAAGAGTGCCAAAGCTGGTTAGAGGCGGAGGAAGAACGTTGGGAGTGAGAATTCCAAATCATGCTATTGCCCGCGCCATTATCCGTGGAGTTGGCATGCCAATTCTTGGGCCATCGGCCAATTTTCATGATAAATCCACGCCTTATAAATTTGAAGATTTAGATCCAGAGCTAGTCAAGTTAGTTGATTATGTTGTTAGTGGTGAATGCCCCATTGGTAAAGTTTCAACTGTGATTGACTGCACGAGCAAACCATGGAAAATTATCCGTCAAGGGGCAGTTAAGTTAGATGTTAGTTAATATGAATACTTTACTTATTGATACAGCAGATAATGAAGAGATTAAGGTTGGATTAAGAATTAACAGAAAAGAATACTGGTTAAAACGTGTGATTGACTATCGGAAAGCTCAAGTGGTTTTGCCGATGATTGATAGTATGCTTAAAAAGCATAATTTACAACCGACCGAAATAGAAAAGATTGAAGTTAATCAAGGTCCCGGCTCCTTTACCGGCATTAGAGTCGGTCTCTCCGTAGCCAATGCCCTGCGCTTTGCTTTGGGTATTTGAACTAATTGACTTTTGGTGTCTGCTTTGCCTATGATGGTAAGAGATATGATTTCATTTCTGCGTCATCTTTTTATACCGCACGACAGCAATAATTACCGCTCAAAACTTTTGCACCATAAGAGTCTTTTTGTGCTGTTTCTGCTGGTAGTTATTTTTTCCTCATTTACGATATCTCTTCGGCAAAGCGCCCCGCAAGTGCTTGGCGTAGCCACCAATATTACTCCGCAGGATTTGCTTTTGACCACCAATCAGAAACGGACGGAAAACGGTTTAGCTCCGCTGGCTCTAAGTGGCAAGCTTTCCTCTGCCGCCTCAAGCAAAGCGCAAGATATGTTTGTCAAAGACTATTGGGCGCATAATGCGCCGGATGGGACGACCCCCTGGACGTTTTTTCAACTTATTGACTATAACTATATTTATGCCGGGGAAAATTTAGCCAAGAATTTTAATGACTCCGAAGGGGTGGTAAATGCCTGGATGGCCAGCACTTCACATCGGGAAAATATGCTAAGTGCCCGATACGACGAGGTGGGATTTGCTGTAGTAAATGGAAAATTGAGTAATGAAGAAACCACGCTGGTGGTTGAATTTTTTGGTAAAGAGCAGACTTTGCAAGGTCAAGCGCCCACAACCGGCGCCTCGGTACCGCCGGAAATTTTGCCCACGCCAGCGCCAGTCACCCAAAGTCTGGTGGCGGGAGTTACCAATACTCCTTTGATAGACAGCACAGCACTTACCAAAAAAGTATCTATATTTATCCTGGCAATTCTTATATTGGCCTTTATTTTGGACATGATATACATTGAACGACAAAAACTGGTAAGGCTGGTTGGCCACAATATTGATCACATTCTGTTTTTGGCGGGGGCGATTCTTTTTATTATTGTTTTAGGAAAAGGAGTTATTCTCTAACATGTTATTTCACAAGAACCATCTTATTCATTACCTGATTATCCTTAGTATTATTGCCTTGGGTATTGGTTCCGTTATCCTGTTGTCTTCAAATAAAAATCTGCAGTTGATTTTGGTTTTGGTAGTATCTCTTTTTTACCTTTGCTACGGCATTTTTCATCATGCTCTCGAACATGATGTTACTATCAAAATTGTGGTAGAATATGTGCTTGTGACACTTCTTGCTGTGGCGCTGTTTATCTTCGTTCGAGGGGGATTTTAATATGACCCTTCGACAGGCTCAGGGTCATAGTGAGGTATTCGAACTATGAAGGGTGTTATCTTAGCCGGTGGGCTGGCTACCAGACTTCGTCCACTGACACTTGTTACCAACAAGCATTTGCTGCCGATTTACAATAAACCGATGATTTTCTATCCGTTGGAAGCAATGGCCAAAGCAGGCATTACCGAAGTGCTTGTGGTAACAGGACCAAATCACGCAGGTTCATTCTTAAATTTGCTTAAAAATGGCGATGAGTTTGGTCTTAAACTGTCATACGAAATTCAGCCGGAGGCAGGGGGTATAGCTCAAGGGATTGCTCTGGCCGAAAATTTTGCTGATCAAGAAAAATTGCTTGTTATCTTGGGCGACAATATCTTTTTTTATAATCTCCAAAATGCCGCCGAGAGCTTTACCAAAAAAACGCGGGGAGCGAAAGTCTTTGCCGTTGCGATGCCCACAGAGTCGGGACATTATGGCGTAGTAGAAATAGACGAGCAAAACAGGGTTTTATCAATTGAGGAAAAGCCTCCTAAACCAAAATCCAACTTGGCCCAGACAGGAATTTATATGTACGATAATCGCGTATTTGACTTTATTAAGGAACTTAAGCCTTCCCAAAGAGGTGAACTGGAAGTGACCGATCTTAATAATTTTTATGTGAAAGAGGGCACACTGGAATGTGAGATATTGAATTGGTGGGTAGATGCAGGCACATCCTTTGATGAATTACTGCGGGCTAATAATTTAGTGGCAGAAAAAGTTAAGAATGGAGAGATTGTATGAGATTGTTGGTGACGGGAGGAGCCGGATTTATTGGCTCAAACTTCATTTTGTACTGGATGAAAAACCATCCGCAGGATTCTATCATTAATTTAGATAAGCTCACTTATGCCGGAAATTTGGATAATTTACAAGCAGTAGCAGGAAACCCCAACTACTCATTTATCAAAGGCGATATTGGTGATATGGCTGTCGTTGATCGGGCGATGGAAGGAGTTGAGGTGGTGGTTCATTTTGCGGCAGAGAGCCACGTTGACAGATCAATTGCCGGACCGGCAGTATTTGTGATGACTAATGTGGTGGGGACACAAGTTTTGCTGGATAGTGCGCTGAAGCATACTGTTAAACGCTTTCATCATATTTCTACGGATGAGGTTTATGGAAGCCTTAGTCTTACCGATCTGAATAAATTTAATGAACGAACAACTTATAACCCCAGAAGTCCATATTCAGCTAGTAAAGCAGGTTCCGATTATCTAGTGCGTGCCTACCATGTCACATACGGTCTGCCTATTACCATAACTAATTGCTCAAATAATTTCGGGCCATATCAATTTCCGGAAAAGCTAATTCCCCTGGCTATCACCAATATTATTGAAGGAAAAAAAGCGCCGGTATACGGCGATGGCTTATACGTTCGGGATTGGCTGTATGTAGAAGATCATTGCCGGGCAATTGAGCTGGTGTTGCAAAAGGGCAAAATCGGTGAAACCTATTGCGTAGGAGGATTAACAGACGATATTAATAATCTGATAGTGGTTAAAAAAGTCCTCAAAATTTTGGGTCATGGAGAAGAAATGATTGAGTTTGTCAAAGATCGGCCCGGACACGACCGCCGTTATGCCATTGACTGGTCGAAAATAAAAAATGAACTTGGCTGGCAGCCACAGCATGATTTTGATGAATGGTTAGCAAAAACAGTTCAGTGGTACAAAAACAATGAAAACTGGTGGAAAAAACTCAAATATGGGCAAAAGTAAGATTTTGGGCACGGGACTTGGCGGACTGGTTGGTTCCAGGATAGTGGAGCTTCTTATCGATTATTACGCATTTGAAAATATCAGCCGAAAAACAGGAATTGATATTACCCACAAAGATTCGTTAATAAAGAAAGTAAAGAGTGTTTTGGATGCCAAAATTATTCTGCACATGGCGGCCAAAGCCGATGTTGACGAATGCGAAAAAGATAAGCCGTTGGCAGAAAACGGCGAGGCCTGGAAAATAAATGTTTTGGGAACAAAAAACGTAGTTGAGGCGGCCCGGGAAACAGGCAAAAAATTGATTTATATTTCCACAGATTTTGTTTTTGACGGAAAAAAGCAAAGCGGAGCATATCGGGAAGAGGACGGGCGGCGGGCCATAAACTGGTATGGGCAGACCAAACTTGAAGGAGAGAAAATAGTAGAGTCGGCCGGCATACCCTTTATTATTCTTAGAATTGCCTATCCTTACCGGGCAATCTTTGCCAAAAAGAAAGATTTCATCCGGGCGATAGCGGCTAGACTTGGTGAAAAAAAGCCCATCAGCGTTGTTTCCGACCAGGTCATAACGCCAACATTTATCGATGATGTGGCCGGGGCTCTTGATAGGGTTATTCAAACAAATGCCGTTGGTATATACCATGCTGTCGGAAGTCAGTTTGTAACTCCCCATCAGGCAGCAGTAGCAATTGTCAAAACATTCAGGTATGATAGGTCTTTAATTAGCAAAACAACCAGGCGGGAATATTTCAAAAATAAAGCAGCCCGCGGCTTTCGTTTGGCCCTATCAAATGATAAAATAAGGAAATTAGGTGTGAATATGAGAACTTTTGCAGAAGGTCTGGGAGAGGTTAAAAGACAACAGTCAGTATGACAATAACATTTATTGGACATGGCTACGTGGGACTTGTCACAGCCTCTGTTTTTGCCGATTTGGGCAATACAGTCTGGGTAGTTGGGCATACCCAGAAAAAAATAGAGAACCTAAAAAAAGGAGTATTGCCAATTTATGAGCCGGGACTTGAAGAAGTAGTCAAGAGAAATGTAAAAGCTAAAAGGCTTTTGTTTACTCTTTCCTATGATGAGGCAATTGCCGCTTCCGATGCAGTTTTTATTAGTGTTGGGACTCCGCCGAAAGAGAATGGTGAGGCTGATTTATCTACTGTCTTTGAGGTGGCGGAAAAAATTGGCAAACACTTAAGCGGTTATACCGTTGTTGCCACCAAAAGCACAGTGCCGGTAGGTACCAATAAAAAGATTAAGGAATTAATCAAAAGAATTATTCCGGCCAAAGTTACCTTTGATATTGCCTCGGTTCCTGAATTTTTGCGCGAAGGACAGGCTATTTCCGATACCCTTCATCCTGACAGAGTTGTTTTGGGTACCGAATCAAAAGCGGCCCAGGATTTGCTTTTAGAATTGCATAAACCCATCAACGGCACAGTAGTTGCAACGGATATTGAAACGGCGGAGATGATTAAATATGCCTCAAATGCCTTTCTGGCTACCAAGATTTCCTTTGCCAATGCCATCGCCGGGATGTCGGAAAAAACAGGAGCAGATGGTTTGGTTGTTCTTAAAGCTGTGGGACTTGATAAGCGGGTAGGAAGCAATTTTTTAGATCCGGGAGCCGGTTACGGCGGGAGTTGTTTCCCCAAAGATGTAAAAGCCCTAATTGCCATTGCCAAAAAACATGGGGTTGACTTTAAGCTCTTAAAAGAAGTAGAGGCCATCAACACCGATAGCATTTTGGCAATTATTCATAAAGTCAAAAAACTGCTGGGCCATAACTTAAAGGGAAAAACAATTGGCGTTTTAGGATTATCATTTAAGCCCAATACCGACGATATGCGTGACGCTCCGTCTATTATTATTATCAATAAGCTTTTGCAAAGCGGGGCAGAAATTAAAGCATATGACCCAATCGCCATGGGCAATGCCGAAAAAATTCTTCCAGATGTAGCTTTTGCCGCCGATTCGTATGAAGCGGCAAAAAACTGCGATGCCTTGATTATTATGACCGAATGGAATGAGTTTCGTCAGCTTAATTTATCGCAAATAAAAACCGTTATGAAAAAACCAATTATTATTGACGGACGAAATATCTACGACCCCTCTGAAGCAAAGCAGTTGGGATTTACCTATTTGGGAGTAGGAAGATAAGTAAACATGACCCAAAAAGTATTGATTACGGGAATTACCGGTTTTGCCGGAAGTTTTCTGGCAGAGCATTTGCTTGGTCAGAGTGGCCAATATAAAATTAGCGGGACATATCTTACCGAGACTAGTATTGCCAATGTTGCTCATATAAAAAAAGACCTCAATTTAATCTCGCTAAACCTTTTGCACAAAGATAAAGTTTCCGATCTGATTTCAAAAATTAAGCCGGATTTGATATTTCATCTGGCCGCTCTTTCCTCGCCGTCGGATAGCTTCAAAAGTCCGGCAGAAACCATTACTAATAATGTGGTCGCCCAAATAAATCTACTGGAGGCTGTTCGCGCTCAAAATCTTACAAACAGCAAAATTCTCATTACTTCTTCTGCCGATATCTACGGCATTGTGGAGGAAAAAAATTTGCCAATTGATGAGGAAACGGCGTTTATGCCGGCAAATCCTTATGCGGTATCCAAAATTACCCAAGATTTTTTGGCCTGGCAATATTTTATTTCCTACAAGCTCAATATTATCAGAGTGCGTCCTTTCAATCACATCGGGCCCCGCCAGGCGCCCGGTTTTGTGGTATCCGATTTTGCCAAGAGAATTGCCTACATAGAAAAAGGTTTGACAGAGCCAATACTTCGTGTTGGCAATCTTGCCGCCAAACGCGACTTTACCGATGTGCGCGACATGACAGGAGCCTACATGTTAGCTTTGGAAAAAGGGAAGGCGGGAGATGTTTACAATATTGGCTCAGGCTATGCCTATTCTATAGAAGAAATACTTAATATTTTGCTGTCAATGGCGAAATTAAAAATAACAGTTAAGAAAGACTCTTTACTTATTCGTCCAAGCGATACGCCCAAACTTATTTGCAACAGCGAAAAATTTGTCAAAGCTACCGGTTGGAAACCAGTTATTTCCCTAACACAAACTCTTAAAGACACGCTGGATTACTGGAGAAATATAGTTTAAAATAAAGATAGTAACTTATTTATGAAAAAAGCCTTAATTACCGGTATCACCGGACAAGACGGATCCTATTTGGCAGAACTGCTGCTGTTGAAAGGATATCAAGTATTTGGTTTAACCAGAAGAACAAGTACTGTTAATAACGAGCGAATCGCCCACTTTGAAGAAAAAGTACAACTTATTCAAGGAGATTTGCTTGATCAAAGTTCGCTTACCTCGGCTCTTATTGATACTGCGCCCGATGAAGTTTATAACCTCGCCGCTCAGTCCTTTGTAAAAACCTCATGGAATCAGCCGGTCTTAACGGGGGAATTTACCGCCCTGGGCGTTACTCGCATGCTGGAAGCTATTCGGTCGGTTAATCCCAAAATAAAGTTCTATCAGGCCTCATCTTCGGAAATGTTTGGCAAAGTTACCGAAACACCGCAGAAGGAAACCACCAGATTTTATCCCAGGAGTCCTTATGGGGTGGCCAAAGTCTACGGGCATTACATTACAGTCAACTATCGGGAAAGCTATGGTCTTTTTGCCGTCAGCGGCATTCTTTTTAACCACGAGTCGCCCAGAAGAGGCTTGGAATTTGTGACGCGAAAAATCAGCAACGCCGTAGCTCGCATCAGCCTTGGTAAGCAAAAAAAACTGGTGCTGGGAAACTTATCGGCCAAGCGCGACTGGGGATTTGCCGGCGATTATGTGGAGGCGATGTGGCTGATGCTGCAGCAGAAAAAAGCAGATGATTATGTAATTGCCACGGGAGAAAATCATAGCGTTGAGGAATTTGTGCAATTAGCATTTGAGGCGGTGGGTATTTCGGATTGGAGAAAATATGTTGAGGCAAATAAGCAAGAACATCTGCGTCCGGCAGAGGTAGATCATCTAATCGGCGATTTTAGCAAAGCCAGGAAAACGCTTAGCTGGCAACCAAAAACAAGTTTTAAGGAATTGGTAAAAATGATGGTCACGGCTGACCTGACATTGGAGAAAGGACACAGTAAATAAATGATGCAAACGGTTTTGGTTGCCGGGGGCGGCGGTTTTATCGGCTCGCATCTTTGCGGGGCTCTGGTGGCGGATGGTTATCGGGTAATGGCTGTTGATAATTTTATAACCGGTAACAAAAAAAATATCGAACCGCTGCTTAACAATAAACAGTTTGTACTTATTGAGGACGATATTATTAACGAGAACTCCCGCCTTCGCCAAGGCTTCGGCGGGCAAGCAAAACTCAATTATATTTTTCATCTTGCCAGTCCGGCGTCGCCCAATAAAAAGAGTCCCAGAAGCTATATTAGCCACCCCATTGAAACCATGCTGGCCAACTCTCTGGGTACAAAAAATCTTTTGGATTTAGCCGGAGAACATGGTGCCGCCTTTCTTTATGCTTCCTCATCCGAAGTTTACGGAGACCCGCTGGTCTCTCCTCAAAATGAGGATTATTTTGGTAACGTAAACTCTATTGGTCCCCGCTCGGTGTATGATGAGGGCAAGCGCTTTTCAGAAGCCATGACTATGGCCTATTCTAGAACACATAATGTTAATGTCCGAATTGTCCGTATTTTTAATACCTATGGACCTAAAATGGCAGCCGATGACGGCAGGGTAGTTTCCAACTTTATAACGCAGGCGCTGGAAAATAAACCAATTACCATTTATGGCTCTGGCAGTCAAACAAGAAGTTTTTGTTATATAGACGACATGGTTGACGGTTTGATAAAAGCGATGTTTAGCGACAAAAGCAGAGGAGAAGTTATCAATCTTGGCAATCCGCAGGAACTTCCTATTATAGAATTGGCAAAGCTGATTAAAAAATTGACAAACTCCCAGTCGGAACTTATTCATGGAGAATTGCCTCAGGATGACCCGCAAAAGAGAAAACCGGATATAACCCGAGCCAAAAGGCTTCTTTCCTTTCTGCCAAAAGTGCCCATTGAAGAAGGTTTGGCAAAAACGATACAATATTTTAAGGAGAGCAGTTTATGAAAGTTGTTATTATCAATCCTACTTATAACGAAAAGGGGAATATTGAACGTCTCATAAAAATCCTCGAAGAGGAGGTATTTCCCAAGATCAAAAACCACGAGATGCATATTCTGGTGGCGGATGACAATTCTCCTGACGGAACAGCAGACATTATCAGAGATTTGATGAAGAAGTACAAAAATCTTCATCTTATTTTAGGCCCCAAACATGGACTCGGCGCTGCATATGTGCGGGCGATGACGCATGCTATAGAAGAGCTTGGTGCCGATATTGTGTTTGAGATGGATGCAGACCTTTTTCATGATCCCAATAAAGTGCCCGAATTCTTGCAAAAAATTGACGAGGGGTATGATTTTGTTGTAGGCACAAGATACAGCGGCGGTGGTTCAATACCGCAAACTTGGGGGTTGCATCGAAAAATCTTTTCTATCGTTGGTAACCTCATGGTGCGGTCAATTCTAATGCGATTTTGGATTCATGATTGGACAGGAGGATTCAGAGCTCTGCGAAAAGAGGTTTTTCTCAAAGAGAAAGCCGAGTTGACAGCTTTTCGGGGATATACTTTTCAGGTATCATTTTTGCATAAGGTTGTACGAGACGGATTCAAAATTACCGAAGTGCCGTTTCATGCCACCGACAGGACAATGGGCCGCTCAAAAATTGCCCCCAAAGAATATATTATCGATCTTCTCAAGTATGTAATTATCTCCCGTTTTTGGGAGATTTTGCGTTCTCCTTTTCCCAAATATGCCCTCACCGGCTTTACCGGATATATTATCAATGCAGTGTTTCTGGAGCTATTTACCGATGTTTTTAACATTCATCCGGGAATAGCCGGAGCCATGGGAGCGGAGCTTTCCATTATCTGGAATTTTATTCTCAATAATTTCTGGGCCTTTTCCAAATACAAAATAACAGAGCTATCAAAACTTCCTTTTAAGTTTATTCAGTTTAATCTGGTTTCGGCCGGCTCTGTCGTTTTAATTGGCTCGGTCATTACGGTTGGTGTTTCTATTTTTGGTGACACCCGTTTTATCCGTCAAATATTTTTGGTAATTGCTATTGGCTTTTTTGTCATTCCCTATAGCTATTCGATGTATAATTTCTTTATCTGGAAAAGATGGAAACCAAGATTTCTTCACAAAATTCAAAGTTTGCTGGGATAAACCGGTGGCTGTTGGCAATTTTGCTGCTGGCGGCATTTCTGCGTCTTTTTCGCATTGCCGACTACATGACTTTTTTGGGCGATGAGGGAAGAGATGTTTTAATAGTCAAGCATATTCTGGAAGGGGATTTAACACTCCTTGGGCCTACCGCTTCGGTGGGCGGATTTTTCTTGGGTCCCATTTATTACTATTTCATGGTCCCTTTTTTGTGGCTGTTTGGTCTTAACCCGGTAGGTCCGGCTGTAATGGTAGCTCTTTTTGGCATCGCCACGGTCTACCTTGTCTATCACGCAGGGAAAAAATTTTTTGGCGAAAAAGCAGGACTTATAGCCAGCGCGTTATACGCTGTTTCGCCGTTAGTGATTGCCTATTCCCGTTCATCGTGGAATCCAAACCTGATGCCATTTTTTTCTCTGCTGGGCATTATTGTTGTCTATCAGGCGGTTGCCAAAAATTCCTGGCGGCTGTTTATTTTGCTGGGTATTCTTTTGGGTATTGCTATGCAGCTTCACTATTTAACTACCTTTTTTGTTGTAGTAATAGCAGTTTATCTTCTTTTTGCCAGGTTATACTTGGGTCAAGGGGTAACCTTAATTAAAAACTTCGGCCAGACTCTGGCAGGATTTTTACTTGGGTTTTCTCCGTTTTTGGCCTTTGAAGTCCGTCACGGTTTCCCCAATATCAACACCGTGATCAGGTTTATGTTTGGTTCAACCGGAGAAACCGGCTTTGCGGGAGAAAAGTTTACTGGGATTGTCGGCGATGTTTTCTTTCGGCTTTTTGGCAGACTGATTACCCGTTTTCCTCCGCCTGAACAAGTTGGCTTGCGTGAGGACCCTGCCATTGCCCTCTGGTACTACGGTACTGCATTTTTGGGCATGGTAAGCGTGGGAGCGCTTATTTTTCTTTTTGTTAGAGCAATAGGCAAAAATCGCAGCGACGTCCAAAAATTTGGCCTTCTTTTGTTTTGGTTTTTTATTAGCATTTTACTTTTTGGTTTTTACAAGAAGCCTATTTATGATTACTACTTTGGTTTTATTTTTCCCCTGCCTTTTCTGCTGGTGGGTTTTGTCCTTGCAAAATTTTATGAAGCAAAAAAACTTGCAATGGCGGGTAAGGTTTTGGCAGTTGCTATTTTTCTCTCCCTTTTTCTTTATAATCTTGACGGTATGCCCTTTAAGCATTCGCCAAACAGACAGCTGGCACAGGTAGAACAAATAAGTCAATTTGTCTTGGAAAAAACAGAAGGCCAGCCGTTTAATTTCGCTCTTTTAACCCTGGGCAATTCAGACCATGGATATCGTTACTTCTTTGAGTTGAAAAATAACCCGCCGGTTACCATTGAAAACGAGATAAATGATCCGGCCCGAAAAACGGTGACAGATCAATTACTTATTGTTTGTGAGGATCCCAACTGCAAACCGCTGGGTGATTCTCTTTGGGAGGTGGCCGGTTTTGGCAGGGCAGAAATTGCGGGTGAGTGGCAGGTGTCGGTGGTTAAAGTCTACAAACTTACCCACTTTAACTCCTTTTAATATGCCCCGTAGACGGAAGGAAGAGCGTGTGTATCCCATAAACTTTGGGCGCCTTAGTCATTGACGACGGCGACCCTATACTT
>JACOYD010000049.1 GCA_016182055.1 Candidatus Microgenomates bacterium
TACTGTTAACGGTCAGAAGATGAGCAAAACTTTGGGGAATGTAATAGATCCAGAAGTTTTGATTGATAAATATGGAGCAGAAGCCCTGCGATATTTTTTCCTGCGCCATATCTCGCCTTTTGCGGATGGTGACTTTTCCGAAGAAAAGTTAAAAAGCGCATACAATGCAGATTTGGCTAATGGACTGGGAAATTTGGTGGCGCGAGTGGCTAAACTTTGTGAGAGTTCAAATTATACGCATATGGGGTCTGCCAGTCGTGTTTCCGGCCACTTAATCACCATTGACGAATATTCCCAAAGCCTGTCTGATTTTCGTTTTAACGATGCCCTCTTGTTTGTTTGGCAAAAAATAGCCGCTCTGGATAAGTTTATCAATGACGAAAAGCCGTGGGAGCTGGTGAAAAACAACAATTCCAAAATAAAAAGCATTCTCAACCACGCTGTTGATCAAATTCAAGAAATTGCCGCTCTACTTGAACCATTTTTACCCGAAACTGCTGCCAAAATTGAAAACCAATTCCAGGGGCCAAAGATCGTTAGCCAAAAACCACTCTTCCCAAGAAAATAAAATATTGAATTATTTGTTTATTGGTAGTATTTGTAGTATTGGTAGTATTACCCTATGGTTGACGTTCATTGTCACTTAAATTTTAACGCCTTCAAAGATGATTACGACGAGGTGATTAAAAGAGCTTTTGAAGTGGGAGTGACCAAGATTATTAATGTCGGTCTGGCTAAACATAAAAAGGTGGTAGCAATTGGGGAAATTGGCATGGATTACTTCCGTTATAAATCAAATGAGATTGTTGATCCAAAGCTGCAGAAAGAAGTATTTATTAAACAAATAGAGCTGGCTCATCGGTTAAAAAAACCATTACAAATCCATAATCGCCACGCCGGTAAGGACATTATTGACATCCTCTTAAATCATAAATCTTATCTCTTAAATCCGCCAGGGATGTTCCACTGTATGTCGGGAGACCTCGCTTTTTTAAAAAAGGTGTTGGAGTTGGGATTTTACGTTGGTTTCGACGGCAATATCACCTATAAAGGTTTAGCGCCGGGCGAGGATACCGCTCTTGAAGACTTAGTTAGAGCCACCCCCCTTGATAGAATAGTTTTAGAAACAGACAGTCCGTATCTTTCGCCCATGCCTTTTCGGGGGCAGCGCAATGAGCCCAAAAATGTTATAATAGTGGGGAAATTTATCAGTGAAATTAAGGGCGTGTCAGCGGAGTTAGTTGAGCAACAAACAACCCAAAATACGCAGTTCCTATTTAATTTATGAGTTATTTTTTTCAAACAATCTTCCGTCGCTATCCCATTAAAACCCAGCGGGCGCTGGAAGTTTTACCGGGCTTTTTTTCCTGGTCTCTGATTCTCTTTCCTGTGTGGGGGTCATTTTTAGTACCCATGGTGGTGGCTTATTTCATACTTTTCTATAATGTTTACTGGTTTTATAAATCTTTTTCATTAGCAATTATCGCCACCATTGCTCATAGAAGAATTAAAAGGGCAGAGAAAGAAGACTGGGTTTTGAAAACGCGGAAAATCAAAAATTTTGCCAAAGTAAGACATTTAATTATCATCCCAAATTATAAGGAAAGACTGGAAAAACTGCGAAAGACGCTTGAGCACATTGCCGGCCAGACAATTTCACGAAAAAGGCTGTTTGTGGTGCTAGCCATGGAGGAGCGGGAAGGGGATGTGGCAAGAGAACGAGCCAAGGCACTGCTGGAAGAGTTTAAAAATGTCTTTGGCGGATTTTATACCACCTTTCATCCGGATACCGAAGGAGAGGTAAAAGGTAAATCTTCAAATCAGGCTTTTGCCGGAATTTGGGCCAAGCGGAAACTGGTAGATGAACAGGGGTTTGATATAAACTTTATGACCGTTTCCTCGGTTGATGCCGACACTCTTTTTGATAAACAATATTTTGCCTATTTGACTTATCTTTTTCTGACAGATAAAAACCGCTACCGGCGGTTTTGGCAATCGGCGACAGTTTATTACAACAATATCTGGTATGTGCCCGCCGCCATCAGAATACTCTCTATTATCGGCTCAATCTGGCGAACCGGCATCCTTCTTCGCCATGAACGGCTTATCCCCAATGGCACATATTCCCTTTCGCTTAAGATGCTTGACAATATTGGATATTGGGATACCGATGTTATCCCCGAAGATTATCGCATTTTTTTCAAGGCCTTTTACAGACTGGGCGGAAACGTTTCTGCCGCCCCCATATTTTTAAGAACCTCCATGGATGCCGCTCAATCCACCAGCTACATAAAAAGTCTTAAAAATAAATACGAGCAGGAGAAAAGGTGGGCCTGGGGAGTTTCCGACGACCCCCTGTTTATCAAATGGTGGCTGACAGTACCAAATGTTTCCTTTTTTGATAAGACCTCTTATCTTCTGCGGGTACTATCGGATCATTTTTTGTGGCCGGTCAACTGGTTTATTATCACCATTGGCGCCAACGTCATTCCTATTGTCAATCCGGTTTTTGCCAGAACCGCTCTGGGGTATAATCTACCAAGACTTTCTTCTTTAGTTTTAGCATCATGTTTGGTAGCCTTGGTGGTGATGATAATTATTGATTATCGCCAGCGTCCAAAACGCCCGGCTCATATTTCCAGACTGCGCCATATTCTTCAGCCTGTCGAATATATTCTGATGCCCATATCCGGATTTTTTCTCTCGGCTCTGCCGGGACTGATTGCTCACATCAATCTGATGCTGGGAAAAAGATTAGAGTATAAAGTGACTGAAAAAATATGAGTCACTTTGCGTCCGCCAAAGGCGGACTAAAGGTCACAGACAAAGTGTGAAAATCAATAAACTTTTTTTACCACTGACATTATTTTTGGCCTTTTTGCTTAGGCTGCCCTCTCTTTATGAGCCCAATTGGTATGGCGATGAAGGTATTTATCAAATAATTGGACAGGCTATGGCGGCGGGCAGACCACTTTATCAAGGCATCTGGGATAATAAGCCGCCCCTTCTCTATCTAATTTACATGATATTTGACGGCAATCAATTTTACGTTCGCCTGCTATCTTTAATTTTTATGCTTTTAACCATTGCCGTGTTTTACTTTTTGGCTAAACGGTTATTCAAAAATGAAAAAGCCGTTTATCTGTCTTCAGGTCTTTTGGCAATTGTCTTGGCCAGCCCCTTTTTGGAAGGAAACATTGCCAATGCGGAAAACTTTATGCTCCTGCCAATTTTAAGCGCCATGTATCTGGTAGTTGAAACTTATAAGCAAAGAACTCTGTGGCCGATTTTTCTATCAGGCTTGCTTTTAGGGACTGCTTTTCTCCTTAAAATTGTGGCAATTTTTGATCTGGCCGCCATCATTATGTTGTTTTTTACCATGTTTTTTTTCAAAAATATTAAGGAGTGGTTTGGTAAAAGCCTAAGTGTCAGTTTAGGTTTTGCTATTCCTGTTTTTCTGACAATTATTTTTTTTCTAATAAGCGGGGGACTTTCAGATTTGGCAACTGCCGCTTTTTCCCAAAATGTCAGTTATGTTGGCGTGCAATGGCTTCTTTTTGGCAAACTTTTAATACTGGCCGGTTTTTGTTTTTTGGTTTTTCTAAAAAGAAAGAAACTTTCTGTACAATTTTTATTCATTTATTTTTGGCTGGGGTTTTCCACTTTTAATGCCTTTTTTGGCGGTCGTCCCTGGATACATTATCTGCTGGTCGTCTTGCCGGCTTTTTGTCTTTTGGTAGCATTAATACTGGAAGATAAGAAATTGCGGACCATTAATATTATTCTTGTTGCAATACTGCTTATTCTTTTTGGCAAAAATTTTTGGGTGTATGGCAAAACATTATCTTATTACACCAACTTTACTGCTTTTCTCTCCGGCCAAAAGAAAGAAGCGGAATACCAAAATTTTTTTGACTGGTATGTGGCGCGCGATTACGAAGTTGCTTCATATATTCGGCAAAATTCTGATAAAAATGACACTCTTTTTATTTGGGGCGATAATGCCCAAATCTATGCCTTATCAAGAAGGTTACCGGCCGGCCGTTACACGGTGGCCTACCATGTCACCTTTTACAAAAGCGCACTTTGGGAAACCAAAGAGGCCATAGAGAGAGAAAAACCCGTATTTATCTTGAGTCTTAGAGATGATTTACCGCCTATGTTTATTGATACCTCATATAGTCTAAAAACAGTATTAAAGGGAGTTAATATTTATGCAAGAAGAATTTAAGCTGTTATTTTCCGACAAAGCCAATAAATACGGCCTGCTTTTGTCATTGGGCCTGCTTTTTTTTGGCCTGCTAATTTTTCTCCTCAAAGTATGGAGTCTGCCCCCGCTAGTGCCCCTTTTTTATAGCCGGCCCTGGGGAATATCGCAACTGGGAACACCGCTGTCTCTTCTTTTAGTTTTGCTGTTTGGGTTTTTAGTTGTTACGATTAACTTATCAATTTCACTTAAGCTGTGGCGGAACATGTTGATTTTGACGCGGATTTTGTTTTGGGTTTCGGTGGTGGTGGCACTTTTGGCAACGACCA
Source organism: Candidatus Microgenomates bacterium (assembly GCA_016182055.1). Lineage (GTDB taxonomy): Bacteria > Patescibacteriota > Microgenomatia > Levybacterales > JACOYD01 > JACOYD01. Next base: position 4,537 of record JACOYD010000049.1, read on the forward strand.
CGGTTATTCAAGTAATTTTACTAACTACATGAAAATACCAACATTAAATGAGCTTTTTTTGCCCCTTGTGGTGGCCTTTGTTTTAACCTTTATAGCCACCCCTCTGGTAATTGCGCTGGCCAAACGTTTTAATCTTATAGACGATCCTAAAACTCATAAGCATCCGGCCATTGTCCACAAAAGGCCCACGCCCCGGGGAGGGGGAGTAGCGATTGCGGCAGGCATTATAGCGGCCAGTCTATTGTTTATTTCCCTTGATAAAACCCTGTTTATGCTTCTTCTGGCGGCGGCATTTGCCGTTATTGTTGGCGTTTTGGATGATAAATATGATCTCTCTCCCTACCTTAGATTTTTTAGCAATTTTTTAGTGGCGGCAATAGTAAGTTTGGGTGGAATTACGGTGCTTTTTATCACCAATCCATTGGGCACAGGCGTTTTATCTTTTGCCAACTTGCAAATTCCGTTTGGGATGTTGGGAAAAGATAACATAATTCTTCTGGCAGATTTAATTGCCGTTATTTGGATTGTTTGGACTATGAACATGTTGAATTGGTCAACGGGGGTGAATGGTCAGATGCCGGGAATTGCCGCTATTTCTGCCATAACTATTGGTATTTTGAGTCTTCGTTTTTCTCCGCTTGATGAGGCAAATCTTATAACAGCCAAACTGTCATTTATCACAGCCGGGGCCGCCTTAGGCTTTTTGCCGTTTAATTTTCCCAAAGCCCAGATTTTTCCGGGATACGGAGGAACAATCATGGGTTTTATGTTAGCCGCCCTGGCCATTCTATCCGGAGCAAAAGTAGCTACAGCTCTTTTGGTGATGGGAGTGCCGGTGGTTGATGCCATTTTTACCATTGTTCGCAGGATTTCTACAGGACATTCTCCCTTTCGCGGAGATCGCGGGCATTTTCACCATCTGCTTTTGGCAAAGGGCCTTGATGATTGGCAAATAGCCCTTATTTACTGGTCATTTTCTGCACTTTTGGGTGTGGTGGCTCTAACTCTTTCCAGCAAGGAAAAATTTTATGCATTTCTGGCGTTGACAATAGTGGTGGTGGGAGGACTCTTATGGCTCTCGCTTTTTACCGATAAAAATGAAAACAACCGGATAGCCAAAAAGTAAACTATGCTGGCTTTTTTTTACCATCTTTTTCGAATTTTGCGGCCGCGGCAATGGATTAAAAACTTGGCTCTATTTGCGGCAATCATTTTTAATGGTCAACTATTCAACGAATCTTTATTGGTAGTTACGCTTTATGCCTTTATTGTTTTTTGCCTGCTGTCATCTGCCACTTACATTATAAACGATGTCTTTGATAAGGATTCAGACCGTTTACATCCCTCAAAAAAATTCAGACCGATTGCCAAAGGAGATATTCCGGTCTGGTTTGGACTGTTTTTGGCGGCAGTATTTATTATTATCGGACTATACACGGCCTCAATTATTACGCCCTCATTTTTGACTGCCGTTTTGGCTTATCTGTTTTTGCAATTTAGCTACTCGCTTATTTTCAAGAAGTTGGCTGTCCTGGATATTCTTACCATTGCGGCAGGCTACATGATTCGTGTTTACAGCGGAGAATTTGCCACCGGATTTCATATATCCGTTTGGCTTTTAATAACGGCAGTGTCATTATCACTCTTTTTGGCAATAGGAAAGAGGCGGTCGGAATTAACGCTGTTGTCCGGTTATAGCCCGGAGGTTCTTGCCCGCACCCGTAAGAGCCTGTCGCACTACTCGGAGAAACTGCTTGACGTTTATACCATTATGTTTGCCACGTCAACATTTATTACTTATTCTCTTTTTACCTTTCTGGAAAGCCCGCCTTCAATTACGGTTGATATTCTTCTGCCGCAGTTTTTCCCCGGTTTTTTTGAGCGTAAGTGGCTGATGGCCACCATTCCTCTGGTGGTTTTTGGCATTATGCGCTATCTTCAGGATATTTATGAGAAACAGGAAGGGGAGTCGCCCGAGCGGGTGTTGTTTAATGATAAACCTCTTCTCTTAGCGGTATTTTTGTGGGGACTTTTGGTAATTACCGTAATTTACCTTCTGGCGTAGCGTATTGGCTGCTGACCCATCCTTCTTTTCCGTTTAGTTTTATTTTATACCAGTTTGCTTTGTTTTCCAACATAGGATAGGTTTCACCGGGCAAAACTTTGGCAATTTCTTCGCTGGTAGTGGCGGCTTCTTTGCGCACCCGCAAAAAGCCGGTCGGGGTATCTAAAATGCGAATTTGAGCGCTTTGAGAAGCTACTTTTTCAGCCGAGATGGAAGCCTCTCCTATTAGTTTTATTGACAATTTGACGGTGGCGGTTAAGCGGAAACCCTCGGTTGGGCGAAGCCTTAGGGTTTTATTATTATAGCCGTCTTTGGAGAGAGTTATGACATGGTCTGAAGCAGTAACATTTTTGAGTAAAAGCGGCGTTACCCCCTGCGGCTGTTCATCAAGCTTTACTTCCGAAGCGTCCGGAGCGGAGGTAACGGCAATTTCCACGGCATTTTTTTGACTTAATTTTTCCAGAGAAATGATGCTTCCTTCGCTTTCGGCCTCGGTTGACCTAAAAGTACGATCCACCACAGTCATCACACCTTTTTCAAATCTGATTTTTTGTTCAAAGTTAAACAGTCCGGATGAGCCGACAGGTATTAGTTTAACCGTATGTTCTCCCGGGGTAATCTTATCGCCGGAAAAGGTGGTTTTGCCCAAAGAAACGTTATCGAGAAAAACTTCAGCTGATGGCTGTGAGGTAATCATCAGGGCAGAAAATGCGCTTTCGGAAGAAGAAATAAATTGAAATATGCCAAAAATAAGAGCGGCCACCAAAAGAGGAATAAAAAGAGCCAAGACCTTTTTCATACCTGGTATGATACCATAGAAAAAGTTTTTATGAAAGTTTGACTTTGGAGCTTATTTGTGCTACAATTAGCTTCTTCTTCCCATTATCGGGAAGATTTTTTTTAACCTATGAAGGCTCTTTTTAAGGCCCAGCATCGGCGGTTTCGCTCTGTTTTTGGAATTTGCCTGATTTTGGCTGTTTTACTCTCCGCCAGCCCGTTAACCGGTCAGGCGGCCGGCGCCGCGGGAGATAATCAGTCTCCTCTTTTAGCCATAGGTGAGGTATCAATCACCACTCAAAAAACTACCCGGCTTCCCGTAACCGGCCCGCTTTCGCAAGGCTTTACCTATTATCATCCGGGCATTGATATTCAAAAAGAGCTTGGTACTGCTGTTTATCCAATTCTGCCGGGGACGGTTGCCGAGACGGGATTTCAGGCTTACGGATACGGGAATTATGTGGTAGTTGCACACGAAAATAACTATTTTTCCCTTTACAGTCATCTGTCAAAAGTATTGACGGGAGAAGGCGCTTCTCTTGCGCAGGATACGCCAATTGGTACTATTGGTGTGACCGGACGCACTACCGGTGCCCACTTGCATCTGGAGGTTTATGAAAACGGAATTGCCCAAAATCCATTGCTTATTTTGCCTGACCTCTCTTTCTCCAGCGACAAGGACGCCAAAAAATTTGTGGGCGGACCAAGCACAATTCCTTCCCAAAAACTTATCCTGCCTATCAGCCAGCAGGCGCCAATTATACTTAACGAAACAAAGAAAATTGATAAAGAGGTAAAAGATAAGCCTTCCCTGGGTATTTGGTTGCCTTCTTCTTTTACCGGGCCGCAAACCAAAGAAGATAGAGATCACGGAAACGCTCTCGGCGGATTTCCCCATAGCCGGAAATAGCTACTCTATTAATATCGCCGCTGGCCATAACAAGGAGAGTTTTTTCCGGCGGCAGTTGAGTCAGCACATCTTTTGGGTCAATTAGTGCAGTTCCCACCCAGAAAGGCAAAGGACCGCTTGGTGAATAAATCTTCACATTCGTTTGATAATGCTTCAGTTCAAAGTAATGAAGGGCATTGGTGTAGTAATTGATTACCATTTTATCTTTTCCGTACCTGGCAGAGACAAAACTGGCCACCTCACGAAAGGGCTGCTTTACCGGGCGCTGGAATGAATAGATGTTGATAAGTGCCAATCCTGCTATTATTGTCAGTACAAGGATAGTTGAGATTTTTTTTAGCGGTGGTGAGGCAAGAAGAAGAGGAATTGCCGCAGTAGAAACGATTAAATATCTATCAAAAAAAAGAGGCCGGCCAAACTGCGATGCCAGATAAGTCAAAATAGCAGGTAAGAAGAGCCAGAGATAGATAAGAACATCTTTACCTTTTTGAAAGCCTCGAAGCAGTAAAAGCAAAAGTCCTGCCGACATCACCCATAATTCAACCGGAAGGTTGCTTGAGCCGGCTATAAAATGTGAATAGAGTTTCCATAAGTCATCTGCCTTCGGCCGGGGTAGCCAAAAATCACCGCCTACCATACTGGTCTGTCCGTAAAGTGAGGGAAGCCAGGGAGCATAAAGGATAAATATTGCAGTCAGGGAGCGGACAAAAGACGACTTTAACAAGCCTATTATTAACTTCCACGGCTTTGCTATTTCTTGGCGAATTACCGGCAGAATATTTAGAGAAGAGTATAAGACTTGGACCAAAATAATAAAGACAGAGAAATGGTGGGTATAAAGTGCGGCGGTAGTTAAAAGTATGTATAACTTCCAGCGTTTAGTGACAAAAAACCACATTGAGGCGGTGGAGGTAAGCGCCAGAAGCATATACATCCTGGCTTCAAAGGCATAAATAAAAAGAAAGGGATTAAGAAGGGTGAGAAAAAAAGCAAAAACGCCTGCTCTTTTGCCAAAAAGTTCTTCTGCCAATTTATGCACCACAAAGGCTAGAAGGACAAAAAGTAACAGTGGGAAACTACGGATAGCAATTTCAGAAGTGCCGAAAATTTGCATCCAGAAATGAAGAAGAATGTAATGGAGGGGCGGGGAGGTATCGCGGGCGACAATAGTTACAATATCGGCTAGACTTTTTTGGGCCAGAATTGAGGCAAAGGCCTCATCACCCCAAAGAGATACCGTCAGCTGGTTCATACAACCATGATAGCAGAACTATCTTTAGTAGTCCATGCCGCCCATGCCGCCGGGGGGCATGGCAGGAGCTTCTTTTTTCTCCGGAAGATCTGTAATTAGTGCTTCAGTAGTTAAAACCATCATACCCACACTGGCGGCGTTTTGCACAGCAGTGCGGGTGACTTTGGCCGGATCAACAATGCCGGCTGTTATCATTGAACCAAATTCCAAAGTCATGGCATTAAAGCCAAAGTCGTCTATTTTTGATTCCTCAACTGTTTTAACCACCCATCCCTCATCAGCTCCGGCGTTTTTAGCAATCCATCTGGTTGGTTCGGAAAGCGCCTGATAGAGAATTTCCACTCCCACCTGCTCATCTTTATTAGTAAGTGTTTCCTTAAGTTTGGCCAGGGCTTTTCTGGCCCGAATCAGAGTGACTCCGCCGCCGGGCACAATTCCTTCTTCCAGAGCCGCTTTGGTGGCGGCCACTGCATCATTAACCCTCTCCTTTTTCTCCTTAAGCTCAATTTCGGTAGCCGCGCCCACATTGATAACCGCCACTCCTCCTGAAAGTTTGGCCAATCGTTCCTGCAGTTTTTCTTTGTCAAAATCAGAGTCGCTTTGAGCTATTTCTCTTCTAATTTGGGCAATTCTGCCATTTATATTGGCTTTGTTTCCCTTGCCGCCGATTATTCTGGTGTTTTCCTTATCAGCCCATACCTTGTCTGCCCGCCCGCAGTCTTCAATGGCCACATTTTCAAACTTTCTTCCCGTATCTTCGGAAATGACTGTTCCGCCGGTGACAATGGCAATATCTTCCAGCATTTCTTTTCGTCTGTCGCCAAAGCCCGGGGCTTTAACCGCGATGGTATTGAAGGTGCCGCGCAGTTTGTTTACCACCAAAGTGGCCAAGGCTTCTCCTTCTATTTCATCGGCAATAATCACCAGATTTTTGCTGACTTTGACTAAATTTTCCAGAAAGGGGAGAAGTTCTTGGATGGAAGAGATTTTTTTATCGGTAATTAAAATGTATGGATCTTCAATTTCCGCTTCCATGCGGTCGGCGTTGGTCACAAAATAGGGAGAAGCATAGCCTTTATCAAACTCCATTCCCTCTTTATAGTCAATGGAAAATTCCAGACCCTTGCCTTCTTCTACCGTGACAATGCCGTCTTTTCCCACTTTGGAAAGAGCTTCGGCAATCAGATTGCCAATCTGCTCGTTTTGGGCGGAAATAGTGGCCACTTTGGCCACATCCTGCTCTTTGACTGTTTTAGCCAGCTTGCCTACTTCTTTGATGGTTACCTCTACCCCTTTTTCCATGCCGACTTTAAGAATCATCGGATTGGCCCCGGCGGTGACGTTTTTAAAGCCGTTGTTGATGATTGATTGAGCCAGCAGAGTGGCGGTAGTAGTTCCGTCTCCGGCCACATCGTTGGTTTTGCTGGCTGCTTCTTTCACCAGCTGGGCTCCCATGTTTTCAAAGGGGTCCTCCAGCTCAATCTCCTTGGCTACGGAAACACCGTCATGGATCACATTGGGGGCGCCCCATTTTTTATCCAAAGCCACATTTCGGCCTTTAGGACCCAGGGTCGTGACTACTGCTTTAGCCAAAATATTAACACCTCGTACCAATGATTGTCGTGCTTCTTCGGCAAATTTAATTTGTTTAGCCATATATCAGCGTCTAGCAATTAGCGTCTAGCGTTTAGTTTTTTACTCATTTCTAATACCTCTTCATATGCGTTCTTTTTATCTTCTTCTACTACCGCAAGGATGTCTTTTTGTTCCACCATGGTCCATTCCTCGCCTTCCACTTTTACCTCGTTGCCGCCCCATTTTTTGTACATAACTTTTTGTCCGATCTTAACCACCATGGGAATAGTTTTACCGTCATCGTTTACTGCTCCCGGACCTACCGCCATCACCACTCCCACCTGCGGTTTTTCTTTGGCAGAGTCGGGCAGGATAATACCGCTGGGAGTTTTTTCTTCCGCCTCAAGCGGTTTGATTAAAACATTATCAAATAGCGGTTTGACGGTTTTGGTCTTAGTCATTTTTTTCAAAAAAATATCACTTGCGTGACTTGAGTGCTAAATATAGCAAAAGAAAAAGCTCTTGTCAAGAGCCTATAGTTACTTATGGAGTATATAGATAGAGTACTTTTATTCCCGGTTGGCTGTTAAGGTAATTTTGAAAGTTAGGCAAAAGAGAAAAGTTAAATTTTCCGCCGATACTTCCCAAAAGTGAATCCAGAAAATTTGGCCGGCCAAACTCCACCACCGAGGCCTCTTCCAAACCGGCTAGATTTTTGGCGGCGGCAATGGCATCTTCCAGCGTGCCTATGCTATCGATTAAATTTAATTCTACCGCCTGTTTGGCGCTGTATATTCTGGCACCTGATCTTCGGGCAGTTTTCTGCCCGTTACCACCGCCTCGACAAAGTTGTCATAGGTATCAGCAATGATGCTTTGGATGATGGCTTTTTCCTCATCAGTCGGGTCTCGAAATTCGCTAATAATATCTTTGTGCGCGCCGCTTTTATAAACAATATTTTTTACCCCATACTTTTCGGCAATATCCTTAAAGTTCAAATAGGAAATAATCACGCCTATGCTGCCGGTAATAGTTGATGGATTGGTAACTATTTGATCGGCAGCCATGGAAATGTAGTAGGCCCCCGATGCGGCAGTATCGGAAAAATAGGCAACAACTTTTTTACCTGATTTTTTCTTGAAGCTCAAAAGATCCCGATAAATTTCCTCCGATGCCACCGCCGAACCCCCGGGGCTGTTGACCCGCAAAAGCAAAACCTTAACTTTTTCATCTTTTTCTATTTTCCGCAAAATTTTTTTTACCTCTCTGGCAGATGTTTCGCCTTCGGAGATCGTGTTAAATCCCTTTTGGGAGGCTGTCTCCACAATTATCCCGTCCACATTAACTAGGGCAATTTTATCCTTACCGGAACCGGAAATTACCGTTTCTTCTTTATCAGTCTTTCCTATGGAATTGATAAAATTATAAAAAGCAGACATAGGCAAGATGACAAAAGCCACCACCAAAACTACAGTAATAATTGTGCCTTTATGACGAGCCAGGAAGGATTTTTTGGGAAGATTAAGCGGGGTGCCGCAAGCATGGCAGAAATTGGCTCCGGTGGTATTTACCTGATGACATTTCGGACATTTCATATAGGCAGTTTACTTTTTAACCACCAGCGTTCCTGCTATTATATCGTGAAGAGCCTGTTTTTTCTGGGTAAAGGCGGTCATGATGTAGCCGATAAGAAGAATTAAGGTAGAAATTATTTTGGCAAAGTAGCGGCCGGTGGCCCGGGCGAAAGAAATTCTGTTGCCGTTGACATCGGTTACTTTAATTCCCAGAGCCATTTTGCCAATGGTGGCCTGATTTGAAGAGCTTTCCATCAGCGCAAAATAGAGCCAGGCGACTATAACTGATAAGATATTAATCAGTATGTCTGCGGTTTTAGTAGAGCCTCCCACAGCCAGTCCAATGACAAGTCCCATTACTCCTCCAACAGCCGCTCCGATAATATTGTCAAGAAGAAACGCCGCAAATCTTTTCCAAAACCCGGCGTAGATAGTACTTACCGCTACCGTTGGCGCTGGTGTTTGAAGGGGAGTTGGAACTGGTCCCTGTTGAGTTGGGGCTGGTGTTGGCGCTGGAACAACAAGAGGAGAACCGCAGCTAATGCAAAATTGAGAACTAGGACTGTTTGGCTGATTGCATTTAGGGCAATTCATTTGTGAACCTTTTTTTCAGTGTGGCAGTTTTGTGAATACTTGTCAAGGGGCTTAATACCTCTTGCATTTAGTAAGTTATTTGTTCTAAGATGGAAGCAGATAGGAATTATGTCCGCCTGAACTTACCGTTCGCCTTTTCACTACTATTCGTAGACGGCTCACGGAGCGTTCTTAGGCGGACTTAAGAAACAGTAAATTCATTAGATTCATTAACTGTTTCTAAAGGGGGTGATTATTTAATGGATGATCAACAGCAAACACCAGGTATGCCACCGGCACCACCAGTAGAACCACCGGTAGTTGAGACACCAAGCGAACCACCAATGCCGTCTCCGCCACCGGCGGAGCCGGTGGGCGGCGGCGAGCCGCCGGCTTCCGAGCCGCAACCAGACGCAGGACAAGGTTCAGTAGTTTAGATACTTTGTTTTGTTTAAGTTATGTTCCTCAAGTGTTTTGGCATAGTAGGAATTGCCTAAGTTATCGTGCAGATAATACAGGTAAGGCGTTGAGGATGAGGCAGTAAAAACTGCTTGAAGAGATGATAATCCGGGATTGGAAATTGGGCCGGGAGGAAGGCCGGCATTGCGATAAGTATTGTAGGGAGAACGGATTTCCAGATCATCAAAGGTAAGACCTTTTTTCCACCAGCCTTTTTGTGTTGCTTGAAAACCTAAAGCATACTGTACTGTGGCGTCAGTATCAAGCTTCATGACAATTGAAAGTCGCTTCAAAAGAATGCCGGCTACCTGTTTTCGTACCTCATCGGAGCGGGCTTCCCGCTCCACAATAGAGGCCAGGATTATTGAGTTTTCCAGTGAAAGCCCGTTTTTAGTATAATCAACGTTAAGTGAATTTAATTTTCTATCAAAGTTTTCCCGTAAAATTTTGACAATCAGCTCTATATCGGCGTCTTTGGGAATAAGATAAGTGTCGGGAAAAAGATAGCCTTCGTGTTTGCGAAGCTCCAAAACCCAGCTGTTGTCGTAGGTGGGAAATTTATCTTTAAGAAGCTCTGCTATTTCTTCTGTCCGCCAGCCTTCGATAATGGTGACCCACACATCAAGGGTGCCGGTAGTTAGTTCCCGGGCGATTTGGGAAGGAGTCCGGCTTTTATACAAACGAAAATCGCCGGTTTGAATTTTGGGGCCAAGTCCTAAACGCCTTACTTCAAAAATAAAGACAAAACGGTTTCTGATAAGTTTTTGCGCCTCTAATCTTTGGGCAATAGAGTTGATACCCTCGCCCTTGCCTACCACAAAAATTACCGCTGTGCTATCGTTTTTATCAGCCGGTTGAAAAAGAGAAAAAATGCCGGCCAAAAACAGCAGAAGGATAAAAAGAGGTATGATTAAGGTGAGCTTTTTCATTCTATAGCAAACATGGGAAAATTATGATATGAGTCTACCGCTTCAGCAAGAGCGTGTACTTGTTGTGAATAAAATGTACAGAGCATGCTGTCGTTTTCCACGTGTTCGCCAATTTTCTTTTCCAGATAAATGCCGGCTTTTTTATCGGTGGGCGCGCCCAAAATGCGAGCCAGAATGGTGATATTTTTACTGTTAATTTTGACAATTGTTCCCTTTTGACGGCTGCGAATAATATGATGATGACTGCCCGTTTTTAGATTTTCGCTGTCTATATTTGGATTTCCTCCCTGCGTTTTGATAATATCCTGCATTTTTTTCCAAGCCAGCCCGCTTTCCAAAATATGCCGCGCCCATTCCCTGCCTGTTTCATGTTTTTTGATAATTTCACTCTCCAGCTTTTTATTTGAGGATAGACAAAGATCCAGCAGTCCGCCGGTTAAATTAAGCGCCCTCTCCTCCAAATCAGGAGGACGGTGGTCTTTTTGCTGGAGTACCCTAAGTGCTTCACGTACTTCCAGTATAGGACCAATGCCGCGTCCGGCCGGCTCATCCGTTTTGTGAATAAAAATACGGATTTTTATCTTAAACAGGCGGGCCAGCTCCTCAAATTTTTTTTTAAGTTTTTCGGCATCCTTGAGGTGTTTTACTTTCATATACTCTCCAAAAGGCAAATCAATCACTACATGATTTGAGCCGAAGGCCACCTTTTTGGCCATAATGGAGATTAAGATTTTATCATAACTTTCAAACAAAAGCGGTTCTTCCACCTTAATAAGCTCATCATCGGCCGGAGCGATATTAAAACTGCCTCCCCAGACAATACAGCCGCCGACTTTTTGCACAATTTTATAGATGTCAGCCGCGGAAAATTCCACTTTAGCTAACACCTCCATATCGTCAGCTGTGCCTCCGGGGGTGGTAATGGCCCGGGAACTGCCTTTGGGAATCTTAAAACCGGCTGCCGCCACAATGGGGACTACAATCAGGGTGGTTCTGGTGCCCGGGGTGCCGCCAATGGAGTGCTTATCGGCTACAATGCCGCGAAAATGAAGCTGTTGTCCTGTTTCCACCATGGCCTTTATAAAGTAATAAAGTTCTTTGGTGGTAAAGCCCTTGGAGTAGCCGGAGGCGGCAAAATAGGTAGTTAAGATATCGCCCAGTCTGTCTTTGGCGATTTGATCCATCACCGCATAAATTTCTTTGTAGTTGAGTCTTTTACCAATTAATTTTTTTCTGATGGCTTCAAGGGCCAGCTGTGACGGCTGCATTTGCTATCTATCATAACATAATTTAAACCTGCTGTTCCAAATAAGAATTGAGGATGATGGCGGCGGCTACGGCGTCTTCCAGAAGCCGGCGTTTTTTGCGGGTGGTTTTTCCCTCCACCATTTTGGTAATTGCCTGTCTTGACGTGAGTGTTTCATCAGTAAAATCAACAGTTACATTTGTTTGCTCTAT
>JACOYD010000050.1 GCA_016182055.1 Candidatus Microgenomates bacterium
CTGATAAATTTAATATCCAACATACTATCACCTAAAACCTAAAACCTTTTTTATTGTTGGTTTTAGCTTCTTAATTGCCTTATATCTATGATTATACAACCTTTGCTCTTCTGGTGATAGCTGGTCCTCATGATAATACTTTTTTATTTTAGGTAAGTAAAAAAACGAGCGATAGGGATAACCGGATAATAACCTTACATGCGGATCTTTCAATACCCCCTTAACTTCTCCCTTGACAGAAAACGTCTCTCCCTTTGGCAATGCTAATGTTATGACAACCTTAAATGTTGCATCTTGTTTGTTGAGAGATAATTTACTAACCAACTTCTTCATCGCAGCCATGATTTCCTCATCTGTCGCCTCTTTGCCATTTTTACCAAAAAAACGTCGGCTGCGAACCCCAGGAGCTCCATTTAACCCATCAATTTCTATCCCTCCGTCATCAGCAATGGTGGGAAGTCCGGATAATTTGGCATAAAATTTGGCTTTTTTGACGGAGTTTTCCCTGTAAGTTTTCCCCGTTTCCTCAACGTCTTGGGTAACATCAAGATCAGCAAGCGAAACAGTTTTTATAGGAAGGTCTGACAGAAAATTGGTAATCTCCAACAACTTCCCCGAATTTCTAGTCGCAATAAGTAATGTTTGCATATCGTACTTCTACTCTATTACAGTCTAGTAATAGAGTTTTTAACAGAGCTTCTCTTTTTCTGCTTTTTAACTTTTTTACCTATTTCGTTTATGATAATTTCTGGGAGGAAATATGTAGGGTATTTCTTTTTTAAATTTGGTGCAATTTGCATTCTTTCTTTATCAATTTCATCTTCAATTTTTCGCAATTCGCTTATTGCTATCCGCAAACCATTTCCGTTAGAAGCCAAGATATTATTAATCTTCGCAATTGTAGTATCTGTAACCTTTACATAATTTCGTATAGACCTGTAATCATATTCTCCAAGCAACATCTTTGCAATCTGAATCCGTTTTGCCAACATTTTCATTTCGGTAGGCGTAAGAAGATCTTTTAGAAAATTTTTAACCTGATCTTTATCTTCTAGCAACGTAATGAGGTTCCAGAAATTATGAAGAAAAAAACCCATGTGGCGTGGATCAACTCTTATGCGAGAAATCCTTGTCATAACCTCACTCTATTACAGTCTAGTAATAGAGTCAAGAGAAAAGTTTGTGTAAAAGGACCTGTCCGATCAAAACTCGCTTAAAATTTTTTGGACAATATGCTCAATGCTTTCTTTCTCTGTATCTATAATCTTTGCGTCTGGAAATTTGTTATTGTAAATTTCGTGTGCTAAATTTTTTATTGTTTCTTCAGCTAATGCTTTTCGCAAACCTTCAGGAACACCTTTTCTTGTTTTATCTCTTTGCAATAAAATATCATTATGAGCAACAAAATCAAATATTTTTATCTTTACACCATGCTTTTGAGCAATTTGAATAAAAAGATTAACATGTTTATGATATTGGAAAATTCCTTCAGCCAGTACAGAAAATTTCTTATTCAAAAAATAATCAAGTGAGGCAGCTGCCGCACCATACCAATGATCCCGATCTGATACTTCATTTCTGGAATTAAGAAATCGTTTAAATGAATCCACATGAAACCAAACAATATTTTTCTTTCGTTTCTGTATCTCCTCACAAACTGTAGACTTTCCGCTTGCAGGTGCACCTCTTAATATAATGAGCGTCTGTTGCATATTAGATTTCCGAAAAACGTTTCTTCACAAATCCCCGGTCAAGGGACAAGATTAGCCAGGCGGCTTTGGGGCCGTGATCTTTGCCAATTAGTGAAAGGTAAATGGCAGAGAAAGCCTCTTTTGAGGAAATTTCTAATTCTTTGGCCCAATTATAAAGATTGGCTTGAAAATCTTCCGCCTGCCAGTTTTTCATTAACTCTCCAGCCACTTTGGCTAAAAACATTTTTTGCAGAGCCGATAAATGAAGTGCCGCCTCTGGAAATTCCTCTTTGACAGTAAACTTTTCTTCTTCCGGCGCAAACTTATCCAGCCAAATTTTGGCATAAGGAACTCTTGCCTTAACATCTTCTCTTTCCAGTTCTTTTTCCTTGCCGGGCATCTGAAGAAGATTAACCACATCACTAAACCTCATCTTCTTTGAAGGATTTTCTTTATCATATTCATCAAAAAGACGGGGGATAGTTGTGGGTTCGTATGGATCAAAATTAACCGCCTGATTTATTTTGGTCTTTACCATCAAAAACCGAACCAGCTCCGGCGGCAGTACTTCCAGTAATTCTTCTCCTGTCAGTCCCAAACCTTTAGAGGAAGACATTTTCTTGCCTCCTGTCAGGAAAAATTCATAGGCAAATTGAAGAGGAGGTTCTTTGGCAAAAACTTCCCGGCAAATTTTAAGCGCCACGTCATATGAACCACCGGCCGATGCATGATCTTTCCCTGCGCCCTCAATTGTTACCCCAAACGTCCACCATTTGGCCGCCCATTCCACCTTCCACGGCATTTTGCTTTTCCCGTCAAAAGGAGATATCTTCTCATTAAAACCGCATCCCTTTGCCCATTTAACCAATGTTTCTTCGCATGAAAAAGCCACTTCTTTCCCATTCCAACCTGTCACCTTTGTTGTCCCGACTTTACCGCATTTTGGGCAAACAACCTGCAGGGGAAACCAATCTTTTGCTATTTCTTTTTGATAAATATTGCTATAGACGCGCCGCACTTGATCGGCATTGTCCAATACAAATTGAATCGCCTTATTAAAAGTTCCGTTGTTGTAAAGCTCACTGGTCTTGTATATTTCCGGTTTAATGTTAAGGGTACTTAAAAGCGACTTCATTTTATCCGCAAAATAATCTGCAAATGAACCTTTGCCAGACGGCGCGGGAGCCAAGTATAAAGGAATTCCCAGATATTTGCCGTGAGACGTTTGCAAATCGGCAGGTAAGCCGTCTATGGGATCTGCATCATCAAATCCATAAATAAACTTTACCTTTTGTTTACGCTCTTTAAGAATTTGAAAAAGAGTATCATGAATAACAGGACCTTTAAGCGATCCCATGTGCACCATGCCAGATGGAGTCCATGAGTCGTTGATAATTTGCGGCCCTTTTACATTTGCCAAAAGTTCATCCGCCCAAAACATGCTCATAATACCAGTATTTCACCTTTTTGCATTGTTTTCCACTCGTACTTGCCAATTGGCTCGGAACAGAGCAATGTTATCCCGCCGTCCTCTGCATAATGAAGACTAAAGTACTCTTTATTCCCATCATACCGGCAGAGTGCGTAGAAACGATTATTTTTGACAAGACCAATATTCATGCCGGTAATTTTTTTAGAATTTTTGACAATCAGCTCATCAACTGTTTTAAGTACCTCATCCGGCTTGCTGTTATCAAGTTCCTCCAAAATAAGACTAAATATTTTCTGCGCTCCGATTTCTCCCGCCAGTTTTCTTTGAACAGTCACACCGCGAATAAGGCCATTAAAAACAAAACACAGCGGGCCGTCAATATAGGGTTGGTTATAAACAATGTTCCCCTTGTGCTGGGGAAAGCCGGCGCTTCTGGCATGAACTACAAATACATCCGTTTCTTCAAATTGACCAAATTTATCCTGCTCCTCCCATATCGGTCTTAGTGATTTATATATTTGCCAATTTTGATTTTTGATTGCTTGCCCTGAGCGAAGTCGAAGGGCTATTCCCCATCCGTCTCCCTGCCAGTCGCCGTCCGGTGCCCGGCTTTTTCGGCACATTTGCGCAAATTGGCTAAGCAATTCTTGCGGTTTTATCTTTTTTTGGGAACGGGCCATTAAAAAACGACACATGATATAAAAACTTAAAATTCAAAACTTAAAACTTTCTTAAATACAGCTATCACTAGATCTATTTCTTTTTTACTAATAATATATGGCGGCAGGAAGCGGACTATGTTGGAGCCGGCGGGAATAGCGATGATTTTGGCATTTTGCAAAGCTTTAAGGACCGGCGTGGCGTTTTGAGATAATTCTATCGCCAGCATCAGTCCAATTCCCCGAACCTCCGAAATCTTTGGATGTTTTAATGTTTTGAGTTTTGCCAAAAAATAATCTCCCATTTCTCTAACATGTTTTAATACTTTTCCATCCTCAAATTCTTTCAAAACCGCCAAAATTCCCGCACAGGCCAGGGGATTGCCGCCAAAGGTAGAAGTGTGTACGTGAAGCGGTATTGTTTGGGCAATTTCTTCTGTCACCAGCGTGGCGCCTATCGGTATTCCCCCTGCCAATCCCTTTCCCAAACATAAGATGTCCGGTTTTAATCCAAACTGCTCCCCTGCCAAAAAGGTGCCGGTTCTGCCTATCCCTGTTTGAATCTCATCAACAATAAGAAGAATACCTTTTTCGTTGCACAGTTTTTGCACGAATTGCAGATACCCTTTGGGCGCAAGATTAATACCCCCTTCTCCCTGAACCGGCTCCAAGATAACTGCCGCCGTGTCTTTATTAACGCTTTTAACTAGTGCGTCTTTATCACCAAAGGGAACATGAGCGAAGCTCCACAATAACGGTTCAAATTGCTGGCGATATTTCAAAGATCCTGTGGCAGAAAGACCTCCCAAAGTTTTACCATGATACCCTTCCTCCATGGCTACAAAATGGGTTTTGCCGCTTGCCAGTTTGGCAAATTTTAAGGCCGCCTCCATCGCCTCCGAGCCTGAACTGGAAAAAAACACTCGCTGCAATTTACCATTGCAGTGACTAACTAATAGTTTTGCCGCTTCATCTCTCGCATCGGAGCCAAATGAACCGTGAATATTGACAATTTTACTAAGCTGTTTTTTAAGAGCCCTTGTAATTGACGGATATTGGTAGCCAAAAATAGAGACGCCGTAGTTACTGGCAAAATCAAGATATTTCCGGCCGCTTTTTTCGATAAGATATGCTCCCTTGCCTTCAACAAATGTAACGCCTCTATTGGGATAAGAAGCTACCAGATAATCGTTCATTGAATTACCGTACCCTTTCCCGCCAAAGCATTTTTAATGGGATTTTTCACTCTGCCATCGCCAAAATATACTTTTTTTACTCCCGCAATAATTGCCTCTTTGGCACCCAATAATTTTTTTCTAATTCTGCCTTGAGCTTTTTCCAAAAAGCTGTCCAGTTTTTCTTTGTCGATCGTTGGTATTCTGGATGACTCATCTTTCAGATCAACCAACAATCCCGCCGCCTCAAATAACATCACCACGGTTTTCACCTTAAGGGCTTTGACCATGGACGCCACAGCGCGGTCGTTATCGACATTAATAAGTTCTCCCTCTTTGGTGATGGCCGGAATTGTCAAAACCGGCGTGTAGCCGTTTTTGATTAAAAGGCCCAGCAATTTAGCATTAACCGACTCCACATTGCCGGTAAGGGAATCTCGTATTGCTTTTATTTTGGCACCCTCTTTGGCATAAATTATTTCTTTGCGTTTTCCCAGCCACAGCCTGCCGTCGGCCCCTGTCAGCCCCACCGCATTAACACCGTGTTTTTGAAAAGCAGCCACGATTTTTTTATTAACTAAACCGCTATAAACCATCGTTAAAACATCCATCACCTGGGGGGTGGTATATCTGCTGGTAAAACCGGAGGGAGAGGTAATTATTTTTTCCAAAACTCCCAGCTTTTGGGAAATTTCGGACATAAAGACATTTGCTCCATGAACAATAACCACATCTTCGTCAAGCTTTTTGATGTCCTCTGCTATGCCTTCCCAGTTGAGGTTTTTGCCTCCGCCAACTTTTACAATAATCATAGTTAAATAGGATGTAACCCGGGAAAAGTAAGTCCTGCTGTTTCGGGGAAACCAGACATAATGTTCATGGCTTGAACGGCCTGTCCGGCCGTTCCTTTGCCCAGATTATCAATAGCTCCAATAGCCACCAGTCTATTTTCCCGCTCGCTTAGGGCAAAACCAATATCGCAGTAATTGGTACCTGTGAGAATTTTTGGCTCCGGATAACGATAATTACCTGTTGCCTCCTTGACAATGCGAATAAACGGCTCTTTACTATATTCGCTCCTATATGCTTTCCAAACGTCTTTTTCGCTAATCTCTTTTTTCGGCCTGGTGTGAATTGTCACCAACAGCCCCCGCACCATCTCAATGGTGGTAGCAGAAACAGCCACTTTTATTTTTTTGGCAAAGGGTGATAACTCCTGTTCAATTTCTCCTGCGTGGCGATGGTCAACCGGTTTGTAGGAACGCACCACTCCCGCTCTTTCCGGATGATGCGAAGCAGAAGTTAGCACATGACCTCCCTGTGAACTGCTCATTTTGGCATCAATGATAATTGAATCTTCTTCTATCAGTTTATGTTTAAGTAGAGGATATAAAGTCAGTATAGACACGGTGGCTTCACAACCCGCACAGGCCACGTATTTGGCTTTTTTAATCTCGCTTCGATGAAGTTCGGCCAGTCCGTAAATAAATTTTGATAATAAATTGGGTAAACTATGTTCTTTTTTATACCAATAGGCAAAGGCGTCTTGGCTATTAAGGCGAAAATCTGCTCCTAAATCGATAATTTTACGGGCAATTTTCCCAAAACCTGCCATATTCTGCATGGAAAGCGTGTTTGGCAAAGATATAAAAAGCATATCGCAGGCTTTTAGCTCCTGCGGGAGACAAAAAATTAAGTCGGTAATGCCGCGTACATTAGGATGAGCCACCCCCACTGGCTGGCCGGCCAGCGTGCGGGAAGTAACTTGCAAAACATTAACATGGGGATGGAAAAGAAGAATTCGCAACAGCTCTCCTCCGGCATAACCAGAAGCCCCCACAATAGAAACATTAATTTTTTTCATTTTTTGGCAACTTTAAGGCAATAATCAAGAATAGTGCCCGCAATGTCTATACCGGTGACACGCTGCACATTTTTAAATTCTATGGTATGATTAACCTCATTGACCACATAACCGTTTTTAGTTTCAAACAGATCAAGTCCCAATACTCCTTCGCCAATGGCTTTTCCGGTAGCTAAGGCAATTTTCTTAAGCGCTCTATCTACCTTGCAGGGAACTGCTTCTGCACCCCTGGCCGTGTTGGTAATCCAGTGATTACTCTTTCGGTAAATAGCCGCAATTACTTTTCCTCCGATGACATGAACCCGAATGTCTCTTCCCGGCTTCTCGATGTATTTTTGCATATAAATGGCCTGATGATGGGGGCCGCCTAAAGTCAGCTTTTGCTCAATAACCGCCTCCAAAGCATGAGCATCATTTAATTTTGCCACCAGTCTGCCCCACGACCCATGCACCGGCTTAATCACTACGGGGTATCCGCCTAACTCTAAAACTGCAGCCTTGGCCTGCTCTTCCCCAAAAATCAGGCTAAAACGGGGAGTAGGCACTCGGTGTTTAAATAAAGTCAGCGAAGTGAGAAATTTATTCTCGCAAAGCCTGGCCACAGAAAGATTATTAACTACAGGTATTCTCATACTTTCAAAAAATTCAATGGCATGGGAGCCTTTGACAGTGGAAAGGCATCTTTCTAAAACTACGTCGAAGCGCTCTTGGTATGAAACAGGGTCTAAAATTTGCTCGCGCACATCAACCAGACGCAGATTAACATTTCGGCGCTTTGCCGCATCAATAAGGAGTTTTTCATCTCCCCGGATAGTCGTATGCAAAAGTCCAATTTTTACTTTTTTCATATATTTACTGTCCCCAGTCTTCCTCTACCTTTGGCGCTTCTTTCAAAACAACATCTTTTTGATTAATACTTCCCACTTCCAGGCGATTTTTACATTCCGTACAGGTAATAATTTCCGCCACCTCGATATTGTTGCTAAGCGTAATATTTGCATCGCATATTGGGCATTGAGCCTGCATAAAATGACACCCCCTTCCAAATCAACAAAAAACCCCTTTTATAAGGGGTGTTTGTTTTTTGTTGGCTATTTTTGTTTTTCTACAACAACAAGCACCCCCGTTAACAACGGGGCTTCTTGACTTCCTTCTTTTGAAGTAAAGAAACTGTGCCTATCATATACTATATTTAACAGACTTTATTCTAATTGTCAAGAGAAACCACTTAAATTATTTAATGTCTACAACGGCATAGATAATTTTTCCTGCCGGCGCTTCTACTTCTGCTTTTTCTCCCACCTTTTTCCCCAGAAGGGCTTTTCCCAAAGGAGAGTCGTGGGAAATTTTTTTGTTAATCGGGTCTGCTTCCCATTCGCCCACCACGGTAAACGTTTCTTTTTTGCCTTTAACGGTCAGCGTTACCTGTGAGCCGAGCTTGACGTGATTGTTAGACTTGGTTTCGCGAATAATTTTGGCGTTTTTAATAAGCTCTTCCAGCTCCTCAATTCGTCCGTCAATAAAGGACAGTTCTTCGCGGGCCGAGGCGTATTCGGAGTTTTCCGACAAATCGCCCTGGCTTCGGGCCACAGCAATACGCTCCACCGCCTGGGGCCGCTTGGTCTCGCTAAGCTCCTTGTGCTCTTTTTGCAGGGCGGAAAAACCCTCACGGGTTAAGAAAATTTCCTTCTTTTCGTTATTTTTCATATCCATACAATCTTCCAAAAAAAAACTCCACCAACGCTTGGGGGAGGAATTGGCAGGCAGTTTTATTCTGTTAGAGGGTAATATACAACAAATAGCTTCGCTTGTCAATAGAGAGAAAGTGGAGTAAAATAGCCGTAGGTCTAACAAAGCTTGGCCCCATCGTCTAGCGGCCTAGGACACCAGGTTCTCATCCTGGTAACCGGGGTTCAAATCCCCGTGGGGTCACTGAAAATTTGTAGCTTGCAACCTTTCAGGTTGCCGCACAAAAAATACATATGATACTAACACAATCTATTACTTTTAAACTTATAAGAATTGTTGGGTTTATACTAGGATTAATACTTTTATTAATTGGGCTAATATTTATAGCAACTGGTCTTCTTAATTTAGAAGAAACCAACAATCAAATATCTGGAATTTATGGAATCTTCTCAATAACGTGGTCAATCTTCTTTATATCGTTATTTTTGTTAATGAGCTTTTTCCTGATGTGGCCATATTCTCAACTCAAAACTGCAGAGCATTCTTTGTTATTCTTCCGTGCATTTCTAATAAACTCAATAATCTTCTTATTTATTTTAGTAACCAGTGAAAGTCAAAACGTTTTCATTGTGAATGCTTTTGTAATTGCAGTCATAGGCCTAAATGTTTGGGTTAACTATTGCAATTATAAAAAAACATGCTTAATTAAAAATTAGTGATGATTTGAGGAAAGATTAGCTTGCAACCTTAAAGGTTGCCGCACAAACACAAAAGTTCTCCTTGTAAATCGTCTAATATTCGTCTATAATACGTCTACATGTTCCAACCAAAGTATATGATAACCGATCGTCTTCTAGGTAATATTAAGAGAATTAACGCTTTGGTAAACGAATTAAACAATAGAAGATTTCCTCATATTGTATTAGTAGAACTTGAAAGAACTGCTAGAGCTGTTTCAACTTACGCTTCAACTAGTATCGAAGGTAATCCTCTTCCTTTAACCGAAGTTAAAAAAATTCTCAAATCTAAGCCTGATCATATTAGAGACAGTGAAAGAGAAGTTTTGAACTATAACCAGGCGCTTCAGTACCTCAATAAAGAACTCGAAAAAGGGCAAGTAAAATTATCTCTTGATCTGATATTAAGAATTCGAAAGCAAGTGACAGTTGAACTATTGCCTAAATTTGAATCAGGAAAATTACGGGACAAACCAGTAGTTGTAAATGACCCAAGAACTAGAAAAATTATATATTTACCTCCTGATATAAAAGATGTAAGGAGACTTATAGAAAGCCTCATTGAGTTTGTAAATAGTAACCGAGATGAAATTGATCCGCTTATTTTAGCTGGTATTTTTCACAAGCAAATGGTAATTATTCATCCTTTTATGGACGGGAACGGAAGAACAACCCGCCTTGCTACCAAAGTTCTTTTGGCTGAAATGGGATTGAATACTTTTAATCTATTTAGTTTTGAGAATTATTACAATAAAAATGTCACTAGATATTTTCAAACCGTAGGAGAGTTGGGAAATTATTATGAACTACTGGACAAAATTGATTTTACTTCATGGCTGGAATACTTTACAGAAGGAATAATTGATGAGCTGTTAAGAGTTCAAGAACTGCTTCCTGAAATTGGAATAAGTCCAGAAACTAAATTGGAATCTTATCACCTAAAAATACTTGAGTTTATAAAAGAAAAAGGATTTATTACCGATCGGGACTATGCAAAACTAGTTGATCGGGCAAAAGCCACAAGGGCGCTTGATTTTAAAAAGTTAATAAATTTAGGTTTAATTACAAGAAAAGGCAAAGGCAAAGCAACTTACTATGTTTTGAAGGAAAAATAGTTATGTATTTTATTACATAGCTTGTAACCTTTCAGGTTGCCGCACAAATACAGAAATCATTTACGGCTTATTCGCAAAAAATATCCTCTTGAAAAATGGTAGGCATCGATAGTATAGTAACTCTATGTTAACGAAAACTGATTTATCTCAAATTAGAAAAATCATCCGGGAAGAAGTAGAAAATGAGGCTCAATCAATCAAAGATGAATTGCGCAGCGAAATTAAAATGTCAATGATTAGGACGCATAGCGAGATCAAAGACCTTAAAGACAAAGTTAAAAACTTAGAAATTAGAATTACCCGAATGCACAATGAACTCAAAAAAGAGATTAGAATTGTTGCAGATTTCCTTGACAGAGATCATTTACGGCTACAAAAACGCGTGCAAATAATTGAACATCACATCGGAATTTCTCCGTCTTAATCAACCGGGGGGCTTACGGCATGAAGAACCGGTCTGGGGGTTTCCAGAGGCTCGGCAATAGTGTGAGTCGGCAAGGCTTTTTTAAGGGCTACTTTTAATACCTCATCCATGTGGGAAACAAAAATAAAGTGAAGATCACGCAGCACATTTTTGGGAATATCTTCCAAATCCTTTTTATTATCTTTGGGTAAAATAACCGTATTTAGTCCGGCGCGGTGGGCGGCAATGACTTTTTCCTTAACTCCGCCAATTTCCAGCACCCGGCCCCTAAGCGTTACCTCTCCCGTCATGCCCACTTTGCGCACGGCGGGAATTTTAGTAAGTGCCGAAACAATGGCGCTGGTTATGGCAATGCCGGCCGACGGTCCGTCTTTGGGTACTGCTCCCTCCGGTACATGAACGTGTACGTCAATTTTTTGATAGAAGCGCTCTGGCAGTCCAAGCGCCCGGGCCCGGGCTCGAATGTAGAATAAGCTGACCGCGGCCGGGCATCAGAGCTACTTCAATAAAAAGCACATCCCCTCCTGCCTCGGTCCAGGCCAGGCCGGTGGTCATACCCACCTCGTCCTTTTTCTCGGCCAGTGTGGCGGTGTATTTGAAAGGACCCAGGAATTTGTGAAGCATCGGCGTTGTTGTTTTAACAAGATTTTTTTCTCCTTCGGCTATCATTTTGGCTACTTTTCTAAAAACCGCCGCTATTTCCCGCTCCAAATTTCGCACGCCCGCTTCTCTGGTATAGCGCCTGATAATTGTATGAAGCGCCTCGTCTGTTATCTCTACCTGTTCCTTTTTAAGTCCGTGGGCTTCCCGCTGTTTATTTATCAAAAAATCACGGGCGATATGGAACTTTTCTTCCTCGGTGTAGCCGGGGAAATGAATAACTTCCAGTCTGTCGCGAAGGGCCGGAGGAATGGTATCCAAAACATTGGCGGTGGTGATAAACATTACATCGGAAAGATCAAAAGCAACTTCCAAATAATGATCGGAGAATTGATTATTTTGTTCGGGGTCAAGTGCTTCCAGAAGAGCTGCGGAGGGATCTCCTCGAAAATCGGCCCCCACTTTGTCTATTTCATCAAGCATAAAGACGGGGTTTTTGGTATTGGCATCTTTGATGCCTTGAATGATGCGGCCGGGCAAAGCACCCACGTAAGTTCTTCTGTGTCCTCGAATTTCTGCCTCATCTCTAATTCCTCCCAAAGACACCCGGACAAATTTTCGTCCCAGGGAACGGGCAATGGACTTGCCAATAGAGGTTTTTCCCACCCCGGGCGGACCGACAAAACAAAGAATTGGGCCTTTCATCTTGCCGGCCAGCTTATGCACTGCCAGATATTCCACCACCCGCTCTTTTATTTTCTTTAACCCATAATGATCCTCATCCAAAATCTTCTCTGCCGCTTTGATATCAACATTGTTTGAACTTTTCACATTCCACGGCAACATCACTAACCAGTCCAGATAGTTGCGAATGTAGCCGGCCTCCGGATTGTAGGGAGTCATCTGTGCCAGCTTTTTTAACTCTTTTCTGGCTTTCTCTTCCACCTCCGGTGGCATAGCGGCTTTTTTGATTTTAGCCAACAGCTCCTGCTGTTCTCCTCCCTCACCCTCATGCCCCAGTTCCTTTTCAATAGTTTTGAGCCGCTCGCGCAAAATGGCCTCCCGGGCTCCCTTTTCAAACCGCTCTTCCGTTTTACTGACAATTTTTCGCTCAATTTCCAGCACTTTTATTTCCTTGGAAAGATAGAAAGCGATTTTTTCAAGGCGGGCTTTGACATCAAGCGTTTCTAAAAGCTCCTGTTTTTCTTCCGGTTTGATATCCAGAGTTGAGGAAATCTGATCGGCCAGCTCATTGGAAGATAAACCAGACATGATATTCATAAAAGCCAGAAAATCTGCCGATTTACCCAACTGCATGGCCCGGCGAAATTCACCGGTTAAGTGGTTGCAGAGGGCTTTTACTTCTTCCGAATCCGCCATTTCTTCTTTAATTTCCACAATTTTGGCCAATAGATAAGGACCTTCTGTTTCAAAACCGATGATTTTGATTCTGGATAAACCCCGCACTAAAGCGTTTATTTCTCCATCCGTTCTAAGCATCCGTTCTATGTGAGATAAGGTACCTACGCTATACAAATCTTCCGGTTTGGGATCATTTTCTTTGGGATTTTTCTGAAGGACAAAGACAATAGTTCGCTCGCGGCTAAAAGAGGCTTCTATGGCTGATAAGCTTTTGGGCCGGCCAAAGGTAAGTACCGATTCCGTATGGGGAAATATGACACCGTCGCGGATCGGCACTACCGGCACAATTTTTTCTTCTTCCGATTTAAGTATTATCGACATAATGTTTCATGGTGAGCGTAGTCGAACCATTAGCACTCTAACATATTAACTGCTAATTGTCAAGCGTTATATTTCTACCAGGCTCATTCTTTTCAAAAATGCCTCTACCCTTTTCTTTTCGATTTTCACTCTATTGGCGTAGGCAATTATTTCCTGATATTGACGCTTATATATATCTTGTAACAGTTTTTGCTTTGATAAGTCAAGGCCTATTGGTTTTGACTGGCTGATTTCATAAAGAAAACTAATCATGTCAATAAGTTTTAACTCTCCTGCCAGCTCTTTGTCCTCAACAATAGCAAAGGCGTTAAGAATATCTTTTTGAATAGATGCTATTGCTTCCTTTACCTCTTGAGTCTTGAAAAACGGCAGAATATCGCCTACCACTGCCTCGTGGGCATCGTGAACTAAAGCCAGCGTGACTAAGCGATCACGTTTTTCCTGCCGGTATTTATTGAATGCCGACCAGTAGAGTGCCAGAAACGCACAAGCCACCGTGTGCTGTCCCACAGTCCACTGGCCAAATCCCGACACTCCGTAAATTCTGGGAATTTTGAAGATATTCATCAAAAAATCCAAATTGGGCTTTTTGGAGACCTCTCCCAACATTCCCTGGGGAGTAAAAATTTTTTCGTAAGCAATGCGTTTGCTCATAGTTTAATATTAACCTGGGCAATTATACCAAAGTCCCCGATTATTTTCCCGTGCCTCTCTTTCAGCTTCCACAAACTGCTGTTGATATCTGACATCCGGCGGAAAGGTAGAAACATGCGCATATCCCTGTCTGACTAAATAATCATTAACGAAAACAGAATCAACAAATACGTAACGCAATAACCGACCGAATTTATCAGTTTCCGAAACGTCTTTTTCCAACCGCACTAACTTCCCTTCCACCAACTTCTTATTAAATTCCGAGGCCTCTTTGCCAAAACATTGGACTGGTTTTCTTGGATCAATAGTCTCCGGAGTATCAATGCCAATGTAGCGAACTCTCTGACCATTTTCCAACTCAACCGTATCGCCGTCAACTACCCTTTTGACTAGCACCTCTTCTTTGTTTACTGGTAAAATTTGTGTTGGTGTAGGGCCTAAACTTGGAGGTTCAAAGTATAT
>JACOYD010000028.1:0-13760 GCA_016182055.1 Candidatus Microgenomates bacterium
CCCCCATTGGTTCTATTTTGGTTTTTGGATCCCCAGGATAAACCGGAGTGTCTTCATTTAACGAAACTGATAAATCGATAATTTTACTCATCTAATTTATGTACCTCATTTAGGCCTTCTTCATCAAACTCAAATACTTTTTCATCACTCGCCACCACTAAATTTCATAATTGCAAAATATATTCGTTTAACTCAAGCTTACAACTCTCGTTAAACAATTATGTAATCAAAATATTATTGATAAGTTGTAAGCTAGAGTATTTTGATTATAATCGCATTTTTCATTTTTCTCTTCCTGGATATCTTACTTTATTAAATGACCATTTTTTTTGAATCCATTTTTTAACTGCTTCAAATAACATTAGATCTAATCCTTTTCCAAATGCCTCCTGTGTTACCCACATAAATATATCTACATCTGTACCCTCATTCCTTGATGGAAGAATATAGACACAACCTAAATATTCTTTGGCATCAAGACTAGTCACTTTATAAGTAAAAGAGGACCTCATTTGAAATTCTTTTTGGTGCCACCCTAGATCTATTAAGTCTTGTTTTCTGGTTAAATCCGGAGAAGGCCAGGTAGATCTTTCACCAAAAACACCTCTGAGATGATCTAAAGAATTCATAATAGCTTGATAATCTTGGTCCACATCATCAATCGTTAAGGGTGATAATTTAAATTGATCTGTTGCCAGAATTCCCGGGATTTCAAAATCTTTAGGGACTATCGATTTTTTAATTGCCATAGGAGAATCATAATATCTTCATAGATTTCATGGATTAACAACATTTTGAGGTTTTCCTTTTAAGAAAGCTTCTATATTCCCAATAAAACTTTCTTGCTGTCCTATTCTTGTTTCTTTTGTAACGTATGCTATTGGTGGATAGATAATGCAGTTTTTGTGTTTTGATAACTTTCTTAAATCAGACTCACTCATTTCGTCTGAATGATCGAGGATAAATGTAAAGTCATTTTTCAAAAGTTTTCTATTTAATGCATTTATATCAACTAATTCCATTGGTGAGGTGTTAATAACAACAGCACCCTTTTTTATCTTTGTGATTCTTTTTGTGTTGAGGAAGTTTTCTGTATCTTTATTGAAAGCAAAGTTGAGCGAAAGAAAGTCGCTTTGGGCAATTAACGTATCGGCGTCTTGATAAGCGATTCCTTTCGCTTCGGCATCTTTCTTCCTGTGTTGTGACCAATATCGAACATCAGCACCAAAAGCAAGAGCAATATTTGCAACAGCTTTTCCAATCCTTCCCAAACCAAGAATACCAAAAACTTTATCTTTTATTTCGATAACCGAAAATTCCGCTTCTGAATAATTGCCTTCTCTTGCCTGGTTTTTTCCTCGTTCGAGTTCTCGTATATGTTCAAGTATTGCAGCAAAAACAAATTCTGCTACTGCCTCTTTGGTGGTATTTCCGTCAAGATTGGATACAGTTACTTTTTTCTTTTTGGCATAGACAACATCAACAGTGCCATACGCAATTGAAAAAGTACCAAGATACGTAAGCTTCGGAGCGCTGTCAAAATGATCTTTTGCAACTTTTATACCAAAGCCTACAAGTAGACAATCTGCATCGGCAAGTTCTTTCTGGATATCAGGACTATCTTTGGGAAGGGTAACTATTTTTTCACCAAGATTGCGTATCTTTTTCCAATAATAAGAATCTAAGCGGGCATCCGAAATACCAACCATGAGGATTTTTTTAAATTTCATCTAATATCCCTTTCTTATTCTAATTATACTTTCAATTAAAAAAGTCTTCCAATACCAGGGGCTTAATGGTAAATCTTGGGCGTGGATGAAATTGATTCTTCTTCCGCCAAAGCCGGTCTTAAACAAGGTCAGACCTTGCCAGGGATGATGTGGTTTTGATGGGGGAACCACTCCCCAAAAATTATAAATCTTCTTGCCCCTCCTTTTAGCTTCTTTAATCGCCTCCCACTGGACTAAATAAGAAGGGGAGAGGTGCTCAAATTTGGGGTCGGTGGCTCCATGATGGTAAACAGCTAAATTGCCGTAAAATATCACCAAGGCCCCGGAAATTATCTTTTTTTTATACCGCGCTAAAAACAACTCTGCCTGTCCATCCTTTTTAAACACCTCAATTTCTTCTCTAATCCCCCCGTGGGGGACAAAGCCGTGTTTTTGAGCAGTTTTTTCATAAAGTCGGAGAAAAGCCTCAAGCTCTCTGATTGAGCTTGCTTTAATAATTTCCAGACTCAACTTCTCCCCCTTCTTAACTAAATAGCGGGTGGTTTTTCTCATGCTTTTTAACAACTCTTCTTCGGTTTTATCCAAATCCAAAACCCAGGCATTCTCTGCATCCATATTATGAATTGGCGAATTGCGAAATCCCTGTTTTTGTAAAAAGTTAATATCAAATTCCTCTGGCAGTAGCGGCGACATCCGAATAAAATCAATCCGGTCCGTCCGGGCCATCTTCATAATTCCACCTAACAACCTAGGAAATTGCTTTTTGAAATTTGCTAGCAACGGTCCATGCCGCAAGTGGAAGTAATTGCCGCGTCTAGCCCTAATTTCAACAATCTGACAAATTCCAACCATCTTTCTTCCCTCATAAATACCCAACCGCCAAACCCTGTGCCCCAATCTCTCTTGCACCTCTCCCCAACTCCAACTTTGGAAAAACGGCTGATATGATTGGGAAAGCAAAAACCCTTCCCACTTCTTTTTATCTTTAATAACAGTTATCTTCAACATATAATTAGCCGTTTTTCTTAAAATATTCCTGCATTGTTTCTTTTATGTTCATTCTGGGATAAGTCGGCAAGTTAAGCGAGGCGCGGGCCAGCGCCTCTGCTTTGGGACAGCTGCCAGGCGTATAGCCGATTTTGGCAAGATTTACTCCTTCAGGATCAATAATATTGGCATACCAGCGGCCAAGCAGAATCCCTTTTTCTTTAAAAAAGCTGTAAATGGAGGAAACATTGCCTGTTTCTATATTATAGCGAAGGATAATGTCGCCACTGTCAAACTGCGGAAGTTTTATCGGTAAAGACGAAAGTTTCTTGCTATAAAATTCGGCTATCTGCCTGCGTTTCTTATTAAAGGCGGCCAGTTTTTTTACTTGATTGCCAGCCAGCAGACTTTGAGCACAGGAGAGTTTGCTTGGCAAAAATGCCGGTCTTTCCCCCTGATATTCTTCTTTTGCCACCGGCTTATCGAGAAAACCCAACTTTTGAAAAACAATTAAAATAATTTTACCAATGCCAATTGTATTATAAAGCGGCAAAATAAAGCTGAAGGCAATTGGGTGAAAAAGCTGGGTAAATATTTTTGTCAGCGAGGTAAACTGGAGATTTTTTTGAAAATTACGAAGAAGTTTGGCCGTTTTTTTGCTGTTGGTAATTACCATGCCGCCTGAAACACTGGATATTACTTTATCTCTGCCAAAACTAAAAAAAGCCGCCTCG
The DNA here is from genome assembly GCA_016182055.1 of Candidatus Microgenomates bacterium. Taxonomy (GTDB): domain Bacteria; phylum Patescibacteriota; class Microgenomatia; order Levybacterales; family JACOYD01; genus JACOYD01. Next base: position 3,452 of record JACOYD010000028.1, read on the forward strand.
CCAAAGGTGCCAATCTTTTTCCCTCCGGCAGTAGCTCCCAAGGCATGAGCACAATCTTCAATGACAATAAGCTTATGCTTGCTGGCTACTTTCTTAATCTTTTCCATATTGGCCGAAATACCAAAGGTATGCTGGATAATAATTGCCCGGCTACGCCGGGTAATCTTTTTTTTCAAATCAGCAATATCAATGTTGCCGACGTCATCAACATCAACAAATATTGGCTTTGCTCCTGCCCAAATAATTGAGTTTGGTACGGCTACGCAGGTAAATGCCTGCATCAATATTTCATCGTTTGACTTTATTCCCAACGCCTTCACTAAAGCATAAAGAGCCGATCTGCCGCTATCAAATGAAACAGCATAACCTACTTGAAAATAACGCCTAAACCAATCCTCCAGACTTTTTATGGCACTGCCCCTCATCCAGCGCCAGGGAGTCAATAAAATCTTAAGCGCTAAAAATACGTCATCTGCTTGGGCATTTGGTGAAAGTGAAATTGCTATCATAAAATAATTTTAAGTTTTAAATTTTTAGTTTTCATTGAAAATTTCAAATTTTAAATTAAAAATTTTAATTCCAATGGTATTCTTCCTTCCAAAAGAATAACCGTTTTTCCCTTGATACAACGTTTAACCGCCAATAGTAACTCTTCTCGTTTTGGGACAAGAAAATTTTTCATATCAAACTTAGTAGTCATTAATCCTTCACTAACAGGTTTTGCAAAATTATTGCTTGTCAAAATAACCACATCGCATATTGTACCAATTTTTTGTCCAAGCTGTTTATGAAGGTCATAAGATTTTCCACCTAACTCTATAATACCGGCAGTAACTAAAATTTTAAGGCCGGGGTAGGTTTTAAGTACTAAAAGCGCCGCATTAAAGCCGGCCGGATTGGCATTAAATGAGTCGTCAAGAATTGTCATATTTCCTTTTTGCAAAATTTTCAATCCCAAAAAAGGCAGACTCTTTTTTATGCTGCTTTTAATTTTTTCTTTGGAAACACCAAGATTTTTAGATACAGCCGCCGCCGCCGCAAGATTTGCCCCAAATGGAACTATTCTAACTTTTATATCAGTTGATTTATAAACATGTGTTTTAACTGTTATTTTTTTAACCAATGATAAAACGTTAGCATCATCGCCATTGATGATTGCCAGACCGTCTTTAGGAAGAGCTGCCAAAAGTTCAAATTTGGCTTCTTTGGTATTTTCCAGACTTCCAAAAAGAGACAGGTGCTGTTCGTTAATACCTGTTAAAACGCCGATTTTGGGTTTTACCATGTCGCAAATTTTGGCAATTTCGCCCCGTTTATAGGCCCCCATTTCCACCACAAAAATCTGGTGCTCTTTGGCAATACTACCTAAAATCAGTTTGGCAATAGCCAGGTCTGTGTTGACCGAACGGGGAGTTTTTAAGACTGTGAATTTTTCCGCAAGAAAAGAGGCAATAAGCTCTTTTGTCAGCGACTTGCCGTAACTGCCGGTAACGCCAATCACTGTGAGATTTTTCATGCTTTCAATTCTGCGCTTGGCACTTTCCACCAGAAATATTTTTGTAAAAAATACCGGCAGGAAAGTTGCCAAAACAAAAAGCGAAATTGTAATAAAGATTAACCTGTCAATAACAACAATACTTACTGGTATAGGCAGTGGCAAAATAATAAGCAGCCAAAAAACGGTCATAAATGTCAGCACCGAAATGAGCGTAGCCCTTAGAGTAAATTGAGGACGACGAAAAGTCCTCTTTAATATTTGCCTTAAAATTTCTTTGGTATTGAGCAAAAATACCAAAGTTGCCAGCACCAAAAAAACCGGCCGGGTAAAATTAACATAAGCCAGCGGTACTGCCGCAACCAGCAGCCAAAACAAGACAGAGCTTCGATTAACCATCAACCGCCTGCCCTCGTTTGTTTCTTTAAGATGCACAAACAACCTGTCCAGCCGGTATTCTTTTATCTGCCAAAGCCAGATGAAATTAAGGGTATTTAGCAAGACCCGTACTATAAAAGAGACTGCCAAAAGTAAAAAAAGAAGATAGTAAATCATTTTTCAAGAAACGGCAGAATTTTTTCTACAAACACGTGCGGCATGGTATAGGGAAAATTGTGGCGGGCGCCTAAAACCAGAATAAGCTTGGAATTTTTAATTTTTTGCCGCATGTACTCCCCGTCGGCTGGGGGAATAATAAAATCATTTTCCCCCCAAACAAGAAGCACAGGTATCATAATTTTTGGCAGATAGTCTGACAAATCCTTGACTATCACATTTTGGAAAGTTTTTTTAAGCTTCCCTGCTTTGTAGTAATCAAACTCGCCGGCTACCCGATACAAAAGTTTTCGCAAAAAATCGCTTCGTACCCAACCGGCATATTTGGCCAGAAAAAAGGCGATTTGAGAACGAAGCGGTAGCGGATGGCGAATTCCGGCGGCTCCCGTCAAAACCAAACCGGTCAAATTTTTGGGCTGCAAACTGGCCAAAAGTATGGCAATTCTTCCACCAAAGGAATGTCCAATCATAATATATTTTCCCTTAATGTTTTTTCTGATAAAAGACTTGGTAAAAGTTAAATAATCATCAAGTGTTAATGCAACTTTGGGCAAAGGTTGCCCGCCAAAACCGGGCAGGTCCGGGGCAAAAACGGAAAAACCGCTCTTTTGCAAAAGTTCTTTGACTTCCTGGTATACCATGCCATTAACTCCCCAACCGTGAAGAATAAGTATTGTTGGTTTTTTCATGTGGTAAGTTTTATTATTTCCCGGGCCAATTTTTCCGGATCGTGGCGGATGATGCTTCTTTTGAGCGTATCTGCCTTTTCTTTTTCTAAGAGAACGTCTTTAATTAAATTTGCCCGCACCATTACCATTGCCCGTCCATCACCCAAATCATCAACCAACGGATATTCTTCAAAATCACTATACCAGTCAAGCGCTTCCCGGCGGGGTTTTTTGGTGTTGATAAGCACAGCGTCTAAAACGCCACGGCCTACATATTTTTCCAAATCAGCGATGTGATCGGAAGCTTTATAGTTGGTGGTTTGGCCATATTTGGTCATCAAGTTTAGGACAAAAATTTTCCTGGCCTTTGATTTTTGAAGGGCTCTTTTAACTCCCCGCACCAGTAAATTGGGGATAATGCTGGTATACAAATCTCCCGGGCCGATAATGACAGCGTTGGCATCCAAAATGGCAGAAATGGCGTCGGGGTTGGCAGAAACAGCCGGCTTTAAAAAAGCTGTTTTAATTCTCGCTCTTCTTTCCCTTTTTTCCAATTCATCAATGTGGGTTTCGCCAATAATCACCTTGCCATCGGTAAGCTCCACGCATAGATCGCTTTTGGAAAAGGTAACGGGAACCACCTTTCCCGAAATGCGCAGAATTTTACCTACCTCCGAAATTGCCTTTTTCATGCTGCCGGTGGTTTTAGCTAAAGTTGAGAGAAAAATATTGCCGAAGTTATGACCTTTAAGTCCTCCCTCTTCGAAGCGATAATTAAACATATCCCGCAGAAGCTTTGACGATTTGGCCAAGGCTACTAAACACTGCCGTATATCTCCCGGGGGTAAAACGCCCAACTCGTCTCTCAATTTTCCGCTGGAACCGCCGCTGTCCATCATGGTTACAATGGCAGTTAACTCCACCGGATATTTCTTCAGTCCGCTTAAAGCCACAAAGGTACCAGTCCCTCCGCCAATAACCACAATTTTTGATTTTTGTCCGCTTTCCATATTAATTTTTTTCCACCAGTTTTACCACTCTTTTCAGATTAAAAACCTGGGCATCCGGCGCAAATCCGGCAATCTCCTTTTGATTTTTGGCAAACCTGCCGCGCCTGACCCAAATTGTAAAAATATTTTTATCCAGTTTTTTAGCCTGATATAATACGCCAAGAGCATCATCAATCAGATAAAGCCGCCTGTCTTTGTACTTTTGCAAAAGCTTTGGCAAAGACTGCTCTTTATTTAAGGTAATATGAATATGCTCTTTCTTTAAGAGATGCGCAATTGTAGCAAGTTTTCCCCTTTGAAGCAAGCCGTATCCTCTGGAAAAAATCCCCAGCCATGCCCCATTTGACAGTTCTTGCAAAACACTTTTTACCTCTTTATAAAATAACTCGTGGGGAAAATTACTTTCAGCAAAAACCGCTTTTAATACCAGTTGCTCTTCTTTTTGCCGATTTAAGCTTTTCAAAAGCCGTGATATAAATATCTCCGGCTGAAAGTAACCGGTTTGCGCCCGCACTTGTTCAAAAATAACTTTGCCTATTTTCCTTAAATGTGCCGGATTATAATTTAATAAATCCGCTATTGTCTGGTACAACCTGTATCTAAATCTCCTGACATCAAAAAGCGTATAATCAATATCAAACAAAACCACCTTATCTTTTTTCATTTTTTTATCACTACCTCTTGAAATTTGGTGTAATAATGACTATTTTCCGGCACGTTTTGTAAAACCGTAGTTGCAGGCCCGATTACCGCATTGCTGCCAATAATCACTCCGGGCATGGTAGATGACTTAAGTCCCACTTTTACTCCATCCCCCATCATCACACCCAAAAATTTACCCATGCTGTCAACTGTTTCTCCTTTTACCACTACTTTGACAGTCTTTCTGTCTATCCGCACATTGGCGGTGGAAAACTGGGTGCCGATCTTGCAGTTTTGGCCGATTATCGAATCGCCGATAAAACCGCCGTGGGTGGTTGCCCCCTGCATAATCAGACTGTTTTTTACTTCCATGTAGGAGCCAACTGTTGCGTTTTCTTCTATATCCACCCCGCCCCGCAACAGAGCGTTATTCCCAACTGTCACATTATCTCCAATATAGCATGGTCCCTTGATTCTGGCTCCTTCCATAATTTTGACATTGTTTCCTATAAAAACAGGGCCGATAATTTCTGCACTTTTGGCAATTTTGACATTTTTTCCCCGGGGATCTTGCATCTGCTTAATTAAAATATTTTTAACCGTCAGCAAATCCCAGGGGTATTTTAAGGTGGCAATCTCTTCTTTTGTTTTAACTGCCGCCACTTTAGTTGTTTTAGCAAAGTGATTTAGCGCCTCCTCAAAACTATACTGGTGGGTTTTTGTTTGGTCTAAGACCGGCAAAAAATTAAGCGGCAATAGATAAATACTTGCCAAACAAAACTTTGACGGCTCCTGGCCCTTTTTTGGTTTTTCCACCACTCCCGCCACCTGCCCATCCTCCAAATTAACAACTCCATAATCCCAGGTATTTGCTCTTTGATTAACTAATAGCACTGCATCAGCGTTTTTTCTACCGGCTAATAATTCAGTAACTAAGATATGGCTGTTGACATGATTTCCGCCCAAAAGGATAAACTTTCCCGCAATTTTGTTTTTAGCCAAAAGCAGGGCGTCCCCCATACCGGTTGGCTCTTTTTGCCATACATAGTTAATATTTACTCCCCTCTTTTTACCATTACCAAAATAATTTTCAACCGTCCTATTATCCTGAACCACAATAATGATATCTTTGATACCTGCGCTTTTTAGTCCATCAATAGTGTGAGCCAAAATCGGCTGTCCTAAAAGATAAACCATTGACTTGTGCACTCCGTTAAATGGATAAAAACGATTAGATTTTCCTGCTGCTAAAATTATCGCCTGCATATTTTTATGATAAAACTCTTTTTATATCTGCTCCAAGACTGCTTAATCTTTCTTCAAATGCCTCATACCCGCGGTCCAAATGTTCAACGCCAAATATCACGCTTTCTCCTCTGGCAGCTAAAGCCGCCAATACCAGCGTCGCTCCGGCTCTTAGATCGGAAATGTTCAAAATCGCATTATGCAGTTTGGCAGGACCGGTAACTTTGGCGCCGTGGAAATAGCCATCTTTGTCATCGGAAATGTTAAAATTATAAAAATTTTTTGGAAAGTTTTCTTCTGGGTTAAAAAGCTCAATATGGGCGCCCATTTTCCTTAATTCTTCCACATAGCCAAATCTATTTTCATAAACCGTTTCATGAATTATAGAAGTACCTTTAGCCTGTGTCATCAGTACCGCCCACGGCCCCTGCCAGTCGGTCATAAAGCCCGGATGTGGCGAAGTTTGTACATTGGTGGCTGTTAATGATGATTCTAACCAAAATCGCAGACCGCCATTTGATAATTCTCTCCATTTACCTCCGGCTTTTTTAAAAGTATCCAAAAAAGCCATAATATCCTGCTTTTTGGCATTTTTAACAATTATATCGCCGCCGCAAATTGCCGCCGCCGCGGCAAAAGTGACCACCTCGTTTCTATCAGGAGATACTGTAAATTGCGTCCCATGAAGTTTACCAACTCCATAAACTGTAATTGTCCTGTCTTGGCGGGTAATTTTGCCTCCCATGGAATTGAGAAAGGCAATTAGCTCATCTACTTCCGGTTCCTGGGCGGCGTTTTCAATAACAGTTTTTCCCCGGGCTAAAACCGCCGCCATTAACAATGTTTCTGTGCCGGTATGGGTGTTTTTCGCAAATTTATAATTTGTTCCGACAAGTCCTTTGGTCTGAGCATGAAAATAGCCGTCCTGGGAAACATAACGAATAGAAGCTCCCATTTTTGTCAGCCCGTCAATTGTTCTGTCCACCGGTCTGGCGCCTATTCGACAGCCTCCGGGATTGGGTATTAGCACTTTGCCCAGGCGGGCAAGAAGCGGGGCGATAAAAATGCTGGAAGCCCGAATTCTAGCGCCGGCATCAAGCGGTATTTCATAATCGGACAACTGTTTTGCCTGTATAGTAAGTGCATGATCAGCAAATGATACTGATACCCCTAAATCTTTAATAATCTCCAGCAGAATAAAGAGGTCGGAAATGCGAGGCACATTGTTAATAATTACTTCCTCGTCTGTCAGAAGAGAAGCCACGATAAGTTTAAGGGCCACATTTTTTGCCCCCGACACAGACACTTCTCCTTTGAGTTTTCTGCCGCCATTAATAATTAAGCTTTGCATAATATTAAAACCCGACCGTTTTGACCTCTAAATGCAGTGGCGCCCTAAACTTTTTGTTTACCTCGCTTTTAATAAGCTCAACCAGCGTCAGTACATCCTGGGCTCGGGCCTGCCCCATATTAAGAATAAAATTGGCATGCATAGTAGAAATCATAGCATCACCAATTCGCTTGCCTTTAAGCCCTGCTTTATCAATCAGATAGCCGGCAGAGGTAATCCGCTGTGGCGTTGGTATGGCCATGGCATCAACAATTGAGATATTGCGAAAGGTGCATCCGGCAGAAGCTCCTTTGGGCTGGGTGCTGTCTCTATATTTGAGGGCTTCCGTACCTCTTTCCCAAAGCAGTTTCTTATCTTCTTTGTCAAGCCTAAAAACGGCAGAGAGTAAAATCTCGCCTGTTTCCTGCAAAATACTTTTATCATAAGCAAAATGAAAATAACTATTGTCAACTTCGTGAATAGTGCCGTCTTTGGCCAGAAGTTTAGCCCGATATAAACTGTCGCCAACATAAGCATCTTTTTTGGGAAAGTTGGAGTTCATATAGACCGCTCCTCCTACAGTCCCCGGCAGTCCCAACTGATACTCAAGGCCACTCAAACCCTGATCAATGGTAAAGCGAACCAGCTGATTCATAATCACGCCGGACTCCGCATAGACCAAGGCCCGGTCAACATTCAGCTGACGGTTTTTTATCTTTCCCGTCATGCTGGCCATTTCAAATCTTCGGCAGTTATTTTTAATCACCAGGCCCCTGATGCCGGAATCTGCCACAATCACATTGGAGCCTCCGCCAAAAATAAAAACAGATAGATTCAGCTTTTTGGCCGCCGCAACGGCCTTAACCAAATCATCAATAGTTGCCACGTCAAGATAGTATTGGGCGGGACCGCCGATCTTAAAGGTAGTATGAGCACTCATCGGCTCATCCACCCGCATTCGATGTTTCCCCAATATCTTCTCTAGTTCTTGTAATTTTTTATCCATAAACTAAACGCTAGACGCTAACAAACTAGACGCTATTTTATACACGTCTCCCGCTCCCATGGTTATCACAATATTGCCCTCGCCCATGCTTTGCCGGTTGATATATTCTACTACATCCTCCTTTTGCGGCACAAACACGGCTCTGGTGCCAATTTTTTGCATGTAGTCAACCAGCATTTTTGAGCTGATTGTGAGGTCTGGTTCCTCACGAAGAGATGGATAAATGTCAATCATAATCACCTCGCTGGCGCTATAAAAGGCATGGACAAACTCGTCAAAAAGGGCGCGGGTTCTGGAATATGTATGGGGCTGGAAAATAACAGTGATGCGGGCTTTGGGAAACCACTGTTTAACCGATAAAAGCGTTTCGGCAATTTCTTTGGGATGATGGGCATAATCATCATAAATTTGTGCTCCGCTTTTTAATCTGCCAATTAGCTCAAATCGTCTCTTGGCGCCTGCAAAAACAGGCAAATTTGTACGAATGGTTTCAATCGGCAGACCTATTTCCAAAGCGGCGGCAACTACTGCTGAGGCATTTTGCACATTGTGGGCTCCGGGAATGCCTATGCTAAACTGCCCCAGATTTATATCGCGGTGATTTAGAAAAAAGGTGGTCTTTTGCCAGATATGACCAATGTTGCTTACTCGAAAGTCGTTGTTGGCGAAAGTCCCAAAAGTAATAACCTTACACTCAAGGAGAGGCAAAATTTTTTGTATTTGACCATCGTCTCCATTAACAATGGCAACTTGCGATCGTCCCTGCCGCTGTAAAAATTGCCGGATGCTATTTCGCACCGCGTCAATATCGGCAAACATATCGGGATGATCAAAATCAATATTGGTGACAATGGCAATTTCGGGTTTTTGATAAAGAAACTTGGGCGTTTTGTCAAAAGCCGGTTCATTGGCATACTCGTCTGCTTCGGCAATAAAATACTTGCCTTTCCCTTGGTGCCCGGCCGCCCCCAAAGGTTTGATGGTACCACTGCCGACAAGGTAGGAGGGATCAAGTCCGGATTTAACCAGTAAGGTGGCTAACATACCCGCGGTGGTAGTTTTACCATGACAACCGGTTACCGAAATACCAAAATGACCCTCCATAAATTTGCCCACTGCCTCTCCCTGCATCCAAATAGTAATACCCCGCTTTTTGGCTTCCAAAACTTGCGGATTAGTCATCCCTCCGTGAGCGCCTGTAGCGATCACCAGGTCTAACTTGGCGGGTAAATCTTGGGGATCAAATCCCACCGTCGGGGAAATACCGGCCTCTTTCAAAGGCAAGTCTGTAATAAACTCATCGGCAATATCACTTCCCGTGACAGAAATTCCTGCTTCTTTGGCATAAATGGCCAACGGCGCCATCCCAACACCTTTAATACCGACGAAATGGATATTCTTAATATTGTTAAATTGTTTCATTGTTGCTCGCTTACGCTCGCCCATTGTTACCAAATTATTAAACAATTTAGCAATGTAACAATGTAGCAATTAGGTTCGCAGAGCACTGCGAACTGCCTCATGTTCGCTCCAGGCAACTTCACCTTTCCCATAATTCATCGATTGTTCGTGCCCCTTGCCGGTAAGTAACACCACGTCTCCCTTTTTAGCCATTTTAATAGCGGTCGTAATCGCCTCCTGCCGATCGAGAATTTTATGAATTATGAATTTTGAATTATGAATCATGGGTGATTTATTTTTTTTAAGCCTTAATTCCTGATTCCTGATTCCTGATTCAATCTCCCGTATAATTTTTTCCACCGATTCCGAACGTGGATCCTCCGCAGTAAGGATAATAACATCGGCGTATTTGCCGGCAACTTTTCCCATCTGCGGTCTTTTTTGATAGTCTCTCTCTCCGGCACTGCCAAAAACATGAATCAGCTTGCCCTTAACATTTTTTTTCACTGTTGATAAAACTTGCGCCAGAGCGTTTGGGGTATGGGCAAAGTCTATCATCACCATAAACGCATCATCGTAGATAACCTCCATCCTGCCAATCGGCAGGGTAAAACTGGCAATCGCTTTTTTTATCACTTGATCTTTTATTCCTAAAGTCCTTGCCGCCGCCGCCGCCGCCAAAATATTATATTTATTAAACTCTCCCACCAATTTTGTCTTAACGGGAAAGTTTTCCGAATTAACATCCGAATTATTTTTTAACCCATAAGTTATGGAGTTTTGAGTTTTGCTTGCCCGCCGAAGCCTTGGCGAAGGCGGGAGTTTTGATTTTATTATCCCGTAGGAGTTATCATCTCTATTTACCACCGCCACTTCGGCCCTTTGCAACAACTTTGCCTTAGTTTTAACATAATTTTCATAAGTTTTGTGATAATCAAGATGTTCGTTGGTAACATT
>JACOYD010000028.1:13771-19213 GCA_016182055.1 Candidatus Microgenomates bacterium
ACATGAAAACCTGTCTCATAATTTTTGTTATTAATAACTGCACCCACCGAAGAGATCATCGAGACCTGTTTGCCGGCGGTTTTTAAAATATGGTAAATGAGGTTAACCGTGGTAGTCTTCCCGTCAGTGCCGGTCACGCCAATCACAGTCAGCTTTTTTGAGGGGAAGCCAAACCACAAATTAGCCAAAACCGCCATCAGCAGATGATAAATGTTCTTGAACCACTGCCACATGAGCTTAATTATACCTTTTTTCCCCGTTCACCTCAAAACCAATCAAAAATAATCTTCTCAAACTTTAGCTTTACACCTCTAAGGTGTGAAGCTAAATATTTATTCTTTAGGGGGAATATTGTAGTAGGTAAATAGACTGCGGGCGATGTCAAAGAAAAGAGGAGCGGCGGTTTCCGAACCAAAGGGTGAGCTGGTCGGTTCATCCAGTTTAACCAGCATGACAAACTTTGGCTGATCGGCCGGAGCAAAACCTACAAACGAAGCAATAGTTTTATTGGGATCGTAATGACCGGCAATGGGGATTTGGGCCGTTCCCGTCTTGCCGGCAATGCGATAACCGCGGGGTTTGGCAAACTTGGCCTCGCCGTTATCAACCGCATTCACCATCATTTCCGTCATTACTCTAGCCGCCTTTTGTGAAATAACCGTCCGCTCAAGCTTGGGAGCAATTTTTACCTCCTGACCGTTTTCTTTAATCACTAAAGATACCACCTGAGGCTCAAACAGAAGGCCGCCATTGGCAATAACAGAAACCGCCCGCACCATCTGAATAGGAGTCACGGCAATGCCCTGGCCAAAACTGGCTGTGGCCAAATCTATCTCCCCAAAGTCTTTTTTGGCCCTAAGACCCGGGCTTTCCTCATCTTCCAAATCAATGCCGGTAGGCCTCCCAATACCAAAATTTTCAAGATAGGAATAAAGTTTTTCCAGGCCCAGCTTTTTACCCGCAAAAACCATGCCGGTATTGTCGGAATGCTGAATAACTTCCAGCATGGTGGTATTTTTGTAATATTTGCTATTCCAGGTACGAATGGTAAAGCCGCCAATGGTTATAGGCCCATCACAAATGTCGCAAACGGTGTCTGCCTGAACAACTCCTTCGTTTAAGGCTGATGCCATCACCAATACCTTAAAGGTCGAACCCGGCTCGTAACTGGCGGCTACTGCCGGATTTTTGTACAGTTCCTCATCAAACTTTTGCCAGGCGGCCTGATCGTAGGAAGGACGCGAAGCCATGGCCAAAATGGCGCCCGTTTGAGGATCCATCACAATCACCACGCCCCCCTTGGCCCCGTATTTCTCAAGTCCTCTGGATAGAGCGTTTTCTACCATAAACTGTATTGTTCTATCTATATTAAGAATTAAATCCCGGCCGCTGCCCAAAGGTTTATCCTGCGTTTCTCCCAAAAGAATTGGCCGTCCTAAAGCATCAATAAGGCTTTTGATGATATTTTCTTTTCCCCTAATCTCCCGATCATAATACCCTTCCAGGCCAAAATAGCCTCGGTCATCGCCATTGATATCAGACCCCACAAATCCCGACAGATGCCCCGCCATAGAGGCCTCCGGATAAAAGCGCAATGGCTCATCCTCAAATCCCAGGCCTTCTATTTGCAAAGAAGAAATCTTTTCTTTAGTTTCCTGATCTATTTTATGCGCAATTGCCACCCAGGAAAGTTGGTTTTGCAAAAGAGCAGAAATACTGGCCTCATCTTGTTTAACAATGGAAGAAAGAGAGCGAGCCAACGTGATTTTATCTTTTATCTTGGAAGGATTGGCGTAGACTAAAAATCCCGGCTGGTTGATAACAAAAGGAGTTTTGTCGCCAAAATAAATATTGCCGCGCTTGGCCTTGGCTTTGTAGAGAAAATTGTATTGCTTTTGGGCTAAAACCGACAGCTCTCCTCCGCGAATAATCTGCCAGTAAAAAAGTCTAGCTAAAATAAGCAAAAAAACTAAAGCAAAAAGCCCCAGAAGGAGTGAAAATCGAGTTTTAGAGACCATTGTGAAGTAAAGCTACCGATTCCTGCTCGGCCACCACCAAAAATCTGGTCGGTGCTACAAAGGCCTGCTCCTGTGCCCGCCTGGAAATTGCCATAATGGAACTTTCGCTGGCAATCTGTTTTTGCAAAAGCTCATTTTGGAGCAAAACTGCCTTTTCTTCTTGACGCAGAGCCGAAAGTTGTTGACTATAACCCGCCAGCTGATTTGACAAAATAAGCTGTAAAAAAGCCAGAAACAGGGTAAGGGCAATACTAAAAAAACCCACCGCAGTAAAACGTTTTTTTCTTTCCAGTTTTTCTTCCAGTTTAATTTTTTGCATATATTCTCAATTTAGCGCTTCGCGCTTTTGGGTTTAACGCAATTTCCTGCACCGATGCTGTTATCGGTTTTTTCAACAGCTCTCCTCCTGCAAAAGATCTTTTAACAATTCTATCCTCCAGCGAATGAAAGCTAATTGCTACTATTCTTCCTCCTTTTTCCAGCAGCTCTTTTGCCTGTAAAAGCCCTCTCTCTAAACTCTCTAATTCATCGTTAACGGCAATTCGCAAAGCCTGAAAGACTCGAGTAGCCGGATGTATCTTCCCTCTTTTAGGACTAACTTTCTCAATAATTGCCGCCAGCTCACCCGTTGTTTCAATTCTTTTTATAGCACGGGCGCTGATAATAGCGTCCGCAATGCGCCTAGCCAATCGCTCCTCACCAAATTTTTCAAAAATATAAATAAGTTCATTTTTGTATAAGCCGTTGATCAGATCCGCCGCCGTAACGCTTAATGCTTTATCCATCCTCATATCCAGCGGCCCCTCTTTTTGAAAGCTAAACCCCCTTTCCGCCCTATTTAGCTGGTGACTCGACACCCCAAGGTCAAAAATAATTCCCGCTACTCTCTCAAATCCATTTGTCCTGGCAATCTCACCAATATCTCGAAAGTTTCCTTTCACCAAAATCAAATCCTGGCCAGTTTTGACTTTTGACTTCCTGCCCTGAGCGAAGTCGAAGGGTTGACTTTTAATTTTTTCTTTAACGTACCCTATCGCTTCTTCATCAACATCAATCCCCAAGACTCTTCCGCCCATTTTGATAATTTCTATCCCATGTCCTCCCCCTCCCAAAGTCGCATCAATATATTTCTTACCCCTTCTTACCTTAAGTCCTTCAATAACCTCTGGCAAAAGGACAGGTGTGTGAAATACTTCTTCCATAATTACCTATCCTTTTTGTCTTCGCTTAATCTCTCCGCAATGGTGGCGATGTTTTTCTCCAGGTTCTTTCGATATTCTTCCCAGGCACTCTTATCCCAAATCTCCACATACCGCGACAATCCTACAAAGACCACTTCATTCGCAATTTTTGCATATTCTCGTAAATACAAAGGCAATATAAAGCGCCCCTTGCTGTCAAGTATAATTTCGCTGGCTCCGCCAAGAATAAATCTCTGCGTTTCGCGGGCCGCCCCCACGGTAAAAGGCTTTCCTTCTGTCCCTTCAAGGAGCTGTCTCCAGCCTTCTTCTGATACGACAATAAGCGAATTCTCATAACCAACTGTTATAATCAGCCTGTCCCCCAATATTTCTCTAAATTTCTTCGGAAAAGCCAGTCTGCCTTTAACTCCCACTTTTCCGCTGTACTGCGAAAGCAGCATGCCTTGCGTATTTGCCATAGACCATTTTGTTCCACTTTAGACCATCTTGTTCCATTGTGAACAGTTTTTCACGCTTTGTCAAGGGGGTATTTAACCAAAATAGGGGTTCTTCTTAACAGAAACACCAAATGTAGGGGAAAGTTAGCTGTTAGTTGTTAGAAGTTAGAAGTTAGAGACTAAGTGTTCCCTTCCAGCCCTTTTCCGAACCGTCTTGGAAGATAAAACGGATATTAGCCTGAATATTGGTTACGCCCTCGTCATAGACACATTTGTTGCGAGAGCAGGTGCCAAAAGTCAACTTGTCATTGATATATTTGCTTTGGCCGCTCTTAAGAGTCACCGGAGAGCCAACAATCCCCTGGGTGCCTTTGTTTTTGGTATCGTAGGTAATTTCGTACGAGAGGGAAGTTACCCCCTCGGGAATTTTATCGATGGTAAGAGTATACTGGCGATTGGCTCCCGGGGCAATGGTTACCGAAATCTCTTCCTGTGCCAGTAATTCTACACTGACAGGAGCAGGCGTGGGCGCCACTTGAGCTTTCTCCTCCTTCTTTCCCTGCGTCAGCCAAAATCCCGCCAAAATTCCCACCACAATAATTACCCCGCCGGCAATTAAAATATTCCTATTCATACCCTACCTCTATCTAAACATGAAACAAAATAAGAAGTCAACTCCTTGATTTTTACTCGTTCCTGTTTAGTAGTGTCGCGGTCTCGGACGGTAACCGTGTCATCTTCCAGGGTTTGGAAGTCAACGGTGACACACCAGGGGGTGCCGATTTCATCTTGCGATAAATATCTTTTTCCAATGTTCCCTCTGTCATCAAAAGCGACAGTAAATGCTTTACGTAAGTTTTGATAAATATCCCTAGCTTTATCAACCAATTCCTCCTTGTTGGCAAGAAGCGGAAAGACTGCCGCTTTGTATGGAGCCAGCTTGGGGTGAAGTTTTAAGATAACCCGGCCACTATCTTCACTGTAGGCATCAATTAAAAAGGCCAGCATAGCCCGGCCAACCCCGACTGACGGTTCAATCACATATGGCACAAACCGTTCCTTGGTTTCCTGATCAAGATAGGATAAGTCTTTACCGGAATACTTAGCATGCTGACTTAAATCATAATCTCCCCTGTTGGCAATTCCTTCCAGCTCTCCCCACCCCATGAAAGGAAAATTGTACCACACCTCGGTAGTCCCTTTGGAATAGTGAGCAATTTCCTCTTTGGGCAAATCCTGCAGTTTGATATTTTCTTTGTTAATTCCCAGCGACAAATACCATTTTAGTCTTTCCTCTTTCCAGTAATCGTGCCATTTCTTGCCTTCTTTGGGATTGACAAAAAACTCCAGTTCCATCATTTCAAACTCGCGCACGCGGAACAGAAAGTTACCGGTGGTAATCTCATTTCTAAAACCCTTGCCAATTTGAGCAATACCAAAGGGAATTTTAATCCGCGTTGAATCAACCACATTTTGAAAATTGATAAAAATTCCCTGGGCTGTCTCCGGCCGCAGATAGGTTTTACGTTTTTCGTCAGAAAAAGGGAAGCTTTGCTTATTCTCTTCGTTGTCAATCGGCCCCATATAGGTCTTAAACATCAAATTAAATTGTTTGACATCTGTCCAAGCCGCTTTTTTATGAGATGAAGCATGTTTTTCAATTTGCTCTGCGTGGTCGGCCCGAAAACGCTCATGACAGACTTTACATTCAATCAAAGGATCTGTAAAAGAAGCCACGTGTCCGGAGGCTTCCCAGACTTTGGGGTGATGAAGAATTGAAGAGTC
>JACOYD010000045.1 GCA_016182055.1 Candidatus Microgenomates bacterium
CAGCGCCGTTATGTAGAAAGTTTATCATCATATGCGCGGCAGTTTTTGGGCATTATGAAAAAGCCGGACGTTGACAAAATAGAGGGGCTTTCTCCGGCCATTTCTATTGACCAAAAATCCACCTCTCATAATCCGCGATCGACTGTGGGAACAATTACCGAAGTCTATGATTATCTTAGGCTTCTTTTTGCTCGAATAGGCAATTCTCACTGCCCGAATTGCGGCCGCCCCATAACCCGCATGAGTGTTGATCAAATTTATGATCAGTTTATAAAATTGATAAGCCATATTCCCAAAGGCGGCCTGCGCTTTCTTATTTTAGCTCCCCTGGTGAAGGATCGCAAAGGAGAATACAAAGATTTATTTGAAGATTTGAAAAAAAAAGGCTTTACCCGGGTTCGCATTGATAATCAGCTTTTTGCCCTTTCCGAAGATTTTGTTTTAATTAAAACCAACAAGCACAGCATTGATGCAGTCATTGATCGCTTAAGTATTGCCAAAAAATTTGACGCCTCGCGCATCAGACAATCAATTGAACAGGCGCTGGTTCTTTCCGGCGGCGAAGTAGTTATTACTAAAGTATCAGATGGTTCATTTGAGTTTCCGGAAAAACCAAAAAAGATGGAAGATAGGCTTTTCTCGGAGAAACTGGCCTGTACGCAATGCGGGATAGCCGCGTCGATTCTTGAGCCGAGAAGTTTTTCCTTTAATTCTCCCCACGGTGCTTGCCCCGGCTGTGCCGGGCTGGGAACAATTTTAACGGTTGATAGGGAATTAGTAATAAATCCCCGTCTGACTATTTTGGAAGGCGGAGTTTTACCCTTTTCCCAAATTTTTGAACAGGACACCTGGTTTTCCCGGCTGGTGAAAGTAGTTTTGAAAGAGGCTAATATTAATCCAAACGTACCAATTGCCAATTTATCAAATGATAAACTTAATTTATTGCTGGCCGGAACAGGAGAGCGGGTTTATGAAGTTGCCGGAACTAATCGTCATGGAAAACTGACCAGCATTTATGAAACCTTCCCGGGCATGTCCGGTGAGCTTGAGCGGCGTTATCAGCAGAGCGACTCGCAATTTATCCGTATGGAAATTGAAAAATTTATGCGTTATGAAGTTTGTAAAATTTGCACCGGCTCGCGACTCAAAAAGGAAGCCCTTTCGGTAACCATCAATAACAGGACAATTGTGGAAGTAGCCGCTTTTTCCATTAAAGAAGCGCTGGTATTTATTGAAAACCTTGCCAAAACATTGTCAGGCAGTGAAAAAATCATTGCCGCAGGCATCTTAAAAGAACTAAAGACCAGATTATCGTTTCTCGTTTCTGTGGGTCTAAATTACCTTACCATTAATCGCTCTGCCAATAGTCTGGCCGGCGGGGAAGCCCAGCGCATTCGCCTGGCCTCGCAAATCGGTTCGGGTCTATCCGGAGTTCTGTATGTACTGGATGAGCCTTCAATTGGCCTTCATCAGAGGGATAACGGTAAACTTATCCATACGCTTCTTAATCTTCGCGATTTGGGCAATAGTGTAATTGTGGTTGAACATGACCGCGAAATGATGGAAAAAGCCGATTATATCTTCGATTTTGGGCCGGGAGCGGGAGCGGGCGGGGGAGAAATAATTGCCCGGGGAACGGTTGAAGAAATTAAAGTCAATAAAAATTCCTTGACAGGACAATACTTGTCTAACAAAAGAGAAATAAAACTTGATAAACACTATAATGATACGTATCATCATAGTGGTAATAATTTAATTATTAAAGGAGTAACACAGCATAATCTAAAGAATATTAATATTTCCTTTCCCCTGGGAAAATTTATTTGCATTACCGGCGTTTCCGGAAGCGGTAAGTCAACTTTGATCCATGACGTTTTATATCATGCTATTATGAGCAAACTTACTCCTTATCACAAAGAAAAACCCGGAGCATATCTGGAAATGGAAGGCCTGGAAAATATTAACCGCGTTATTTTGATAGATCAGTCCCCTATTGGCAGAACTCCGAGGAGCAACCCCGCCACCTATACCGGCGCCTTTACCTTTATTCGGGATCTTTTTACCAAAACAAAACAGGCCAGAAATAGGGGTTACAAAGCGGGAAGATTTTCTTTCAACGTCCCGGGCGGCCGCTGCGAGGCCTGTATGGGCGAGGGCGAAAACAAAATCGAAATGCAGTTTTTGCCTGATGTGTATGTAACCTGCGAGGTTTGCGCCGGTTCCCGCTATAATCAGGAAACGCTGGAAGT
>JACOYD010000029.1 GCA_016182055.1 Candidatus Microgenomates bacterium
CCCATTATTTTTGGCGCGGCCAAGCCCGTACCCGTTGATCCGTTTAATCTTAAGGAGGGCAGGAAAGATATGTCCATTGTTGCTCTGGCCGGGCCTTTAACCAATCTTCTTTTAGCTATTACCGCGGCCATTATTTTTAAAATTCTGGATGCCGTCCCTATTGTTTTTCCCTCAGTAATCGGACTTATTCTCGCATTAACGGCCAAATACAATCTTCTTTTGGCTGTTTTTAACCTTATTCCCATTCCGCCCCTGGACGGCTCCAAGGTTTTCGCCATAATTTTGCCCGATCGCGAAGCGGCTGCCTATCTTTCACTTGGCTCAATGGGCATGTTTATTATTTTCTTTCTTCTTTTTTTCCCCATTGGCCCCTTTAATCTGGGCGAAGTAGTCTTTCGCCTCGTACAGCTGGGCCTTGTAGCTTTAGGTTTTTGAGTGCTGGGGCCAGGATTTGCACCTGGGAAGCCGTAAGGCATCTGATTTACAGTCAGATCGGTTTGTCTACTTCCGTACCCCAGCTTAATATTTAGCTTGAGCCAAGCTTAGCTTGGTGAGCCGACTGTCGGATTTGAACCGACGACCTATTGTTTATCCCAGTACAAATCGCGCTTGCCAGTTCTGGGAGCCGGAGGCGGGATTCGGACCCGCGACTTGCTGTTTACAAAACAGCTACTCTACCGCTGAGTTACCCCGGCAAGCCGATTTTACGGGATCCCGTAAATCTAAGCCAAATTATATCAAATTTGGCAAGATTTTACTGGGACAAAACAATTGCTCTACCGCTGAGCTAAGTCGGCGTTTACCTAAAAAAATAATTAGATAGAGCCGGGAGCGGGAATCGAACCCGCGGCCTAGTTCTTACCAAGAACTCGCTCTACCACTGAGCCATCCCGGCACCACATAGATTGTACGAAATTTAGCAGTAGATTTCAAGGAAGGGTTGTGATAGAATTAGTAAATTCTATGGCAAAGAAAGGCGAACACAGACTTTTACTGGGGATGGTTTGTACCGTTTGCAAAAGCCAAAACTACATCACCAGCAGAAATAAGCTCAATACCCCGGAAAAGCTGGTCTTGAAAAAGTATTGCCGTCATTGCAAGAAACGCACCGACCATAAAGAGAGAGAAAAGCTAAAATAACCACCTACCATCTGACAAATGACAAACTATTTGCGATCGCGATATATTTGTCATAAGTTGAATAATGCGTCATTTCAGAGTAAAATTGTAAAACGGAGAAAAATTATAAATATAGGGGCGTCGGTTAATGGCAAACCACGGGTCTCCAAAACCCGGACTGGTGGTTCGACTCCACCCGCCCCTGCCCAACAACAAAGTTTCCTCATCCACCAAAAACCAATAGGCAGTGGGAGCTGCACAGGAAGATGCTTTACAAGCAGCGCTTAAACTCTAATCTTTATGCCAGGGCAGTTTGGCGTTGGGATTGCTCCAGAAACTGGCCAGATAGGCCGCCATCACAAATCCGCCAACTAAGTAAACCAAAAGATTAGTGTCTACCAGCCCCGCATTCCACGGTAAAGCCAGGCCGCCGTCTCCGCTGGCTATTCCCAAAAGGAAAAGGGCAAACAAGATATTGATAAAAGACCAGACGATATTGAGAACCGGCGAAGAAACTTTCTTAAATGGCGTCATGTGGTTTTGACCGGTAATGCCTTTGACCAGATGCGGTATGGCATTGAAGCCAAACGCACCGGCCAAAAAGTACCAAAGTAGTTCCAAAATAATTCACCCCCTCCCTAATTTAATAATGACCCTGTACAACAGATTTGTCAAGTCTTTTCTGGTGATGCCATTTTTGACAATTACATCATACAATTTTCAATTTCTAATTTTTAATTTTCATTGAATTATCAATTATTTATTTTTCAAAGTAGAAGTGATCTTCTGAAAAATTAGTGTTAATTCTTGTGCCTCATTCCAAAATCGTCTTATTCTCTCTGCTTTTAATGGAAAACATTTGTTTAACATTCGCAACCAATGCTTTGTTTCTTGGGCTTCTTTTTTACATATGTAAATCTTATTCTGAAAATCTTTTCTCGAACTTGCTCCATTTGCTTCCATGTAATTTGCACCTATACTTGTACTTGATCTAACAAGTTGATTAATAATAGGAGTTGAGGTTATATCTTGTTTTAATTCCCTACAAAATCCAATGATTTCTTCTCCGAATTTTGCGGTTCGTTCTTCAAGATTATATTTCTTTGATTCTTGTTTCATTGAAAATTCATTGTAAATTGGAAACTGAAAATTGAAAATTTACTTAGCAATAGCATACGTTCCCACCGCCAGTGCCCCTGCCAAAAGCGCTCCCCCGATTACATCGCTGGTCCAATGCTCGCCCAGATAAACGCGGGAAACGGCCATAGTAATATCAAAGCCGATGACCAAAGAGGCCAGGACTATTTTGACAGCGGAAGAACGTTTGGATCGCCAAATTAGGAAAAGCAAAATTGCCGAGAGAAAAACAGTTCGCCCCACATGTCCGGACGGATAGGAGTTTTCCGCCCGCACATGAAACTGGGGAAAATCAAAAATGCGCTGGGTCCGCAGCATAAATTCGGGAGGCGGAGCATGGGCCACAAAAAACTTGCCATAAAGCTCTATTAAATGAAAAAGAACGTAGGCAAAAAGAAATAATAACCCCCGGATACGGCGCCAGAGAAAAAGCAGAATAAGCAAAACCACGGTCAATATCTCAAAACTGCCGATATCGGAAAGCAGGGAAAAAGAATTATCAAGTCTAGCCGATACGTTATCCTGCAGACGCACCGTGGTATCAAAATCAAGCTGCGTAAAAAAATCTTTGTGAACAAAATAGGAGAAGGAGACAAAAGAAGCAAAAAGAAAAACTCCCAAAAAGAAAAGAGATAATCGCGTTATCACAACTTTAACCCTTTGAGGAAATTTCTGAAGTCGCCGTTTATCTCCGGATGTTCAAGACCCAACTCCACCACGGTTTTTAAGTACTCCAGTTTATTGCCGGTATCGAAGTATCGTCCATTTTTAATCTCCACCGTATACACCGGCTCCCGTTCAATCAGCTCATCAATAGCATCAACCAGCCATAGCTCGCCGCTTTTCCCCGGTTTTAAGTTTTCCAAAATCGGGAAAATGCTGGGAGGCAAAATGTAGGCGCCGTGGGTGGCAATGTTGGAAGGCGCCTCATTGGGATTTGGTTTTTCGACAATCCGCATAATTTGCGAGACGTTGCCCGAAACCGGTTTAAGCTCGGCCATGCCATAACGGGAAAGATCCTCTTTTTTCTCAATTTTAATGCCGGAAATAACCGCCTTGCCGTATTTTTCAAAAACATCCATCATCTGTTTGAGCCTGGGCGGCTGACTATAAATAAACTCATCGCCCCACATTACGGCAAAAGGCTCATCGCCCACCACGTGCTTGGCCGCCAAAACCGGCGTGGCATTGCCCAGAGGCCCTTTTTGCCGAATATAAATAAAATTGGCCATCTCCGCCACTCTTTTAACCTCTTCTATCTCCTCTTCTTTACCCGCTTCTTTAAGCCGGCTAATAAGTTCAAAAGGATAATCGAAGTGATCTTCAATGGTGCGCTTGTGCCAGCCGGTCACAATGATAATGTCTTCAATGCCTGAAGCCACCGCCTCCTCCACCACATACTGAATAACAGGTTTATCCACTATCGGCAGCATTTCTTTGGGCATGGCCTTGGTTTGAGGAAGAAAGCGGGTGCCAAATCCGGCGGCCGGAATTACAGCCTTTCGAATTTTCATGGTAAAAACCATTGTAACATGCTTTTGCAACCAAACACAACTGGAGAGAGACTTTTAGTACTGCCCAAGAACTTTTAATGCTTTGGCTACCTGATTTCGAATAGTTTGTCCGCTAACCTTAAACTTTTCGGCTATTTGATGAAATCTATTTGTTACACCATCCCATCCTTCCAATCGCACATAATCAACAAGTATACCAGCCGCATAAGGTTCGCTTTGCTTAAGTGCCGCTAATGCATCAGGATAGTTTTTCACTGCCCTACGTACAGCTTGCCAAGCTTTCCAACGCTCAACCGGAAGCGTATCCGGAGGAAACTCCTCATCTACCGCAAAACTTCCCATAAGTTTTTCTCTTACTTCTTGGACCGCACTTCTTCGTTCTAAGATTTCTAAACGATGATTTAAACCACGCCGTGCTTCAAGTACATTTTTATCTTTGTATGGCCAGCCTAACCAGGCACAGAAACAAGCCAGTCTTTCCTGAACATTACGAGACTGAAGTTCAAACTGTCTGGCAAGTTGCCAAACCGGCACAAAACCATCTCTTCTAAAATACGCTTCTCCAATCCTTGCCTCCCATAAACCATGCTTAAGCATGTTTTCAAATTGGCTGGCGCGAGATGGATCAGCCAGCATCTTTTCAAACAATTCTCTTTTTGCCGCATAATCTGACGGTATTGTTCTATCGTATTGTGATCTATCCCTAGCTCTGCCAAACTGCAAAACCACCCCGCGCTCCTCTAAAGCAGACCTAATTTGAGGCCCAATAAGTTGTTTTCGAGATGGAGCAACTTGCACTGCCCCGGGACGGCAACGCTTAAGTAAGTCAACCACATTACCTACATTGATAAGGTGTTGTCGTGAAAAATGAACAACCGGCACATCTCCTCTAAGACCCGCCAGATCTGCCGCTGTGCTTATTATACGCGGATCACCTTCTTTTCCCATAACAGCGGTGTATTATCTACCTCTCTCCTTTACAAGTCAACCCCTGTCTGCTACAATAGTTCGGTTATCAGTTCTCGGTTTTCTGTTCTCGGATTTTTGTTTACCAGTTAATCAGTTACTCTGATTGACCGAAAACCGATAAACTAAATTCTGATAACCGACAACTGAAAACAGATAACAGATTTTATGACAACGCCCGTAACATTCTTAAAAGAAGTAAGATTTGAGTTAAACAAAGTGGAATGGCCCAGCCGCGAGCAAGCTTTGCGTTTAACCGGCGTGGTCATTGCCATTTCGGTAGCAGTGGGACTTTTCATCGGACTGTGGGATTTTATATTTTTTAAGATAATGGAAGTATTACTATAAAATTGACCTAATTAACCTAATTGATCTAATTTCTAAATAATTAGGATTTGGGAATTGATTAGAGTAATTAGAAATTAAGAATTAGAAATTTTTAACTATGGATGACCAGCAAACGCCAGTAAAACAAGAGGAACAACAATCTATTAATGAACCTGAAAAACAGGGCCGGTGGTTTATCGTCCACACTTATTCCGGACATGAAAATAAGGTGGTGGAAACGCTTAAACAGCGTATTGCCTCGCTAAGTTTGGCCGACAAAATCTTTGAAATGGTGGTGCCCACCCGCGATACTATTGTGGTAAGAAGCGGCAAAAAAGAAACAGTTAAAGAAAAAATTTTCCCCGGCTACATTTTGGTGCGGATGGACTTGACCGATGAAAGCTGGCTGGCTGTGCGGACCACTCCGGGCGTCACCGCCTTTGTGGGCTTGGGCAATAAGCCCACCCCCATCTCCGAAGAAGAGGTGGATACCATTCTGCGCTTTATGAAAATGGAAACGCCCAAATACAAAACCGCTTTCTCCACCGGCGAGGCGGTTAAAATTATTGACGGCCCCTTTGCCGAATTTTTGGGCAGTATTGACTCAATTGACGAGGAAAAAGGCAAACTCAAGGTCTTGGTTTCCATCTTCGGCCGCGAAACTCCGGTGGAGCTCGACTTCCTTCAGGTATCTAAGTTATAAACTTCCGCGGACTAAAAGTCCGCGGTTTTCTTTCGTTAAGTTTAATGAGTCCGCTGAAAACTTGAAGTCTTCTTATTTGCATAGATAAACTCGGCTTTCATCCTCGGGCTAAAAGCCCGAGGTTTTCAGCTGGACGATTATAAACGAGGGTATAAATTTTTCGCAGTCCGCATTTTGAGCTTAACAACGTGCGATTAGTAACAAGGTGACTATTGCGAACTGCGGGACAAGAAAAATTTTGTACCCGAGTGATTATCATCCTTTACAACCTTTATCAAATCCTCTACACTAATTGTATGAATAATGCTCTTTGCGGTATTGGCGAAACCGATATCGGAGTTTTTGCCGGCAAATTTTTCGGCTGCGGAGTAAGTTTAGTTGGAGGCATTGCTCTTCTTTTTATAATTTACGGCGGCTATGTGCTGATGACTTCCTCCGGCGATCCCAATCGCCTGCGCATCGGTAAAGAATATATCACTTACTCCATCGTCGGTCTGGTCTTGGCAATTTTGGCAGTAGTCATCTTAAACGTTATCGGCACCGACATCCTCAAAATCCCCGGCCTTGGCCAGTAAACTATCGCGGTAACGGCGCTAGTATCCGAAGGCATTCGCTCTTTGCTAAGTTCTTTCCTAGTCACTTCGTCACTTCCATGCTATGCTATGACAAAATACTTGCGATCGAGATATGTTTGTCATAGGTTGGACAATTACGTAAACACATAAGTTATGGGTGATGCCCCGTAAGCGGGGTCAGAACGACAAGTGCGAAACTTGTATCCAGTAATCTCAATTTACCTCTTAAACATCTCTCATTGCATAACTTTCCCCTTTTGTGTTAAAATCAATGAATAAATTTGACGATAGAAGATAGAAAGTAGAAGGTGGTAATTTGAGGGTAGAATGTAGAAGATAGAAAAGAATCTAATTTCCAACTTCTATCTTCAAAAATCTATCTTCCATCCTCTACCATCTATCGTCTAGAAGTATTATGGCTAAGAAAATAAAAACTCTTATTAAACTCAATATCGCCGGAGGCGAAGCTACTCCCGCTCCGCCGGTAGGTCCGGCTCTGGGCCAGCATGGTCTGCCTATCATGGAATTTGTCAAGGCTTTCAATGAAAAAACTGCGACAGACAAAGGCACTATAATTCCTGTTGTTATTACGGTTTTTGAGGACAGAACTTTCTCATTTATTACCAAGCATCCGCCGGTGGCTGAAATGATTAAAAAGGCTATTTTGAAAGAAAAAGGCAGTCCAAAACCGGGCCGGGAAAAAGCGGGAACTTTAACAGTTGCCCAGGTCCGGGAAATCGCCCAAGCCAAAATGGAGGACCTTAACACTAGCGATATTGAACAAGCTACCAAAATTGTGGCGGGAGTAGCCAGAAGTATGGGAGTAGAAGTACAATAATAATTTTCAATTTACAATTTCTAATTTTCAATAAATTTGCAAGATTCAATGATTCAAAAGTTTGAAAATTTCATTATTGAAAATTCACTGAAAATTGAGAATTAAAAATTAAATAAGGTAAATTTTATGGGAAAAATTAGGGTTAAAACTCTCGGCATTGAAGAAGTCGAGAAAGAACAAAAAAAAGAAGCCAAGGTAAAAAAAGAACAGAAACAGGCCCGCAAGATGGCCAAGGGTGCTCATGGCGGGGAAAGAGTCGTTTCTATGGCCCCCAGCGAGGAAGAGCTGGAACGATTATCGGTTGTCGGTTCTCAGTTGTCAGAATCTGGTCAACCAGTTGATCAGTCAACCGGTCAACAGAAAACTGACCACCCGGCAACTGAAAACCGAAAACAGAGAACTGATAACCGAAAGCCCCGTCATCATGGCCAGCGCTATCAAAATCAACTCTTACAGGTTGATAAAAATAAACTCTACCCCCTTTCGGAGGCTGTCTCACTTATTAAAAAATTTAACGGGGTAAAATTTGATCAGACAGTAGAACTGCACATAAATACCATAGAAAAAGGAGTCAGCGGTCAGCTGACTCTCCCCCACGGCACCGGCAAAAAAGTACGGGTGGCAGTGGCAACAGACGACCTTCTTGGTAAAATTGACAAAGGCCAGATTGATTTTGATGTTTTACTGGCTATTCCCTCAATGATGCCAAAGCTGGCCAAAGTGGCTAAAATTTTGGGCCCCAGAGGTTTGATGCCCAATCCCAAAAATGGAACTATCACTGATAATCCGGAAAAATTGGCTGGTGAACTTTCAAAAGGAAACCAGCTTCGCTTCAAAACCGAAAGCCAGGCGCCGATTATTCATCTGTCTGTTGGTAAACTTTCCATGAAAGATGAACAGTTAACCGACAATATCCGCGCTATTTTAACTGCTATTGGCCCGGCCAAAATTAAAAACGTGACACTAAAGAGTACTATGTCCCCCGGTATAAAACTACTTACTTAGCGTTCCGGAGTCATTAAAGAGGGCAAAATCAAAAACAGCCGGCAGTGACGGATAAGACTGGAAGACGTCAACTTTCCTGGCGGTCTGCCCCGAACTGCCTATTGAGGAAATTTTGTACCCTTGTGAGGGAAGCGCTCCGCTGACCGGCTTTATTCCCACATAATGGGCAGTGTCTTTGTTAAAAAGAAGCCTTATCCGCAAAAGCACCGGGCTATATCCGTCCACCACCGGAATATCCATCTTATGGGCAAAGGCAAAAGTGCGGTCTATGGTAAGATTATTTTCTAATGCCAAAACCTGCTTGAGGCAGGAGGCGTCATTGTTGGCCGGGGTAAAGTTATTTCTGGCGCTTGCCGCCGAATCAATCACAAATTGTCTGCGGGTAACAGATGAGGGATTTTTATAAAGAATAACTGCCGAAACAGCCGGAGTCTGGCTGTCGGAAGGGGTACCGCTATTGCCCCACAATAGGCAAATTGCTCCCGTATAACTGCCTGAAAAATCATCTTTGTTGGCCAGATATGTCTGAAAATCATCGGTATCCCCAGCCAGCGGCGTTGATGAAAGAAAAGCCAAATTGGAGCTTCCCTGCTTGCTTACTACATACGATGTATTGGCGTTATTGGGAAGAGTAACGTTGTTGTCGGCGCCAATTATGATAGTGCCGGCTCTGATTTTCTCCGCCGCCTCCTCTACTCCGGCTTCAGCCGCGGAAAAGGCGCGAGCCGATTCCTCGGAAGTTTGTGAAAGCTTCACATCGGTAATGGACCGGCTGGCCGCCGCCAACACCACCACCGATACCACCAGCAGGGTTAAAATAACCACTATCAACGCCTGCCCTTTTTCCTTCTGATTGAAAATTGAAAATTGCAAATTGAAAATTGATTTATTCATAATCTATTTACTATTTTATATTTAATATTTACTATAGTTAGAATGTCAATCATATCAAGCAGAAGTCTTGGCTCATAGTTGACTGTTTCGGCCGGACTGTTGGGGTCGCTGCTGGTTCTGCCTAAAGTAATATGACCATAGGAAAGAAGCATGCCGTTAACAGTCAGTCTGGTTGAAGAAACAGCCGTATCTATCCCTCCCCAGGAAAGCAGAATGGCATTAACTTGAGAAACTGACGGACTGATATTAATTTTGTTTTTGACAATAAAGGCGGTTGAGGCATTGGCAGGAGTAAAGTTAGTATCAATTACCATATCTCCTTCAATGATAACTGCTTTTTTCTGATTGTCAAGACTGCCCAAGGAAGACAGAGAGCGGCTGCCCTCATACCTTTCCACGCCGCTTTTGCTCAAAAGAGATTTAACAAAATTATCAAAGTCGGGAATACTATCTGAGGAAAAGTAGTTTGGTACTAACCAATTTGCCGAGGAAGTGAAGTTGGAAATGCTACCTCCTGAAAGAACCAAGCTGGTGGAGTTAAATTGACCGGAGGGGGGAGCAACCGACATATTAATGGCTCCTCTGGAAAAAACAGTCCCTCCAGAAACCTTCAGCCAGTTGCCGGCAGGAGGAATGGGGGTGGGAGTGGGAGTGGGAGTTGGAATAGGAGGACTACCATCACCATCACCATCATCCCCAAACACACTTCGCCAACACCCGCACAAGGCGGCCGCATGAATAGCCGCTCCCCGGCTGGATGCATTGTTAATCCTGTCAATCCACTCTTGAGAAGTATTGTTGGAAACATAGCCTGCCTCGGTCAGAATTCCCTGCTGGGCATCCTGATTAGGGTCTTGGGTCAGATTACCATTGACATCACGAAAATATCCTCCGCCCGGTTGCGGCTGGCTTTGATTATAAGTAATCGTACCTGTTTGACCTGTAGGACCCCAAGTTCCATCTTCCAATCTACCCCACACCTGTGTCTCATTTGTCTGTTGCACCATTCCCCATTCCAGCAAGCTTCCCTGATCGCCGGAAGCGGTAGTGCCGGGATTACCGCCAGTCAGATCTATATTAATATCGGTGGTAGTATCGGTGGTGGGATCGGCATAAGTTATGCCCCGGGAGAGGAACAGAAACAACAGCAGACAAACAGTTATCAATAAACTCTTTCTCGTCACTTTACTTTAATGGTAAACCAGTCGCACCAACTTGTCAATGACGGATTTTATACAAATAGTTAGTTCAGCGGGTGTAAAAACTAAATGACATCGCATCCGGCCCGGAACCTGCTATGTCATTGTTTTCATCATGATCCTTCAAAACGGACACTCCCACTATTACTCCGGCAGGCATCCGGCGAAGCTCTGATACGTTTAAAGAACCAATCCACCTGCACCCATTATCACCACAGTTCCCAACAAGTAAACTTGTTGCCGTACCCTGCTTCTCAACTACCGTCGCGCCATTTTTTTTCAGCCAGTCCGGCCAGCTAGCATCAAATTCCGGCGGCGTAAAGAAAAACTTTTTTATCTCTCCGTTAGGGAAAAGAATCTCCACTGACAATCCCCTTTCCAGATCAGATACTCCCACCAGTTTACCTCCCCAATAGGTTACTTGTGGCCTGTTATCATTCGGCGGACTTCCTGAATCGACTCTGAATTTTCCTTCGGCTATCATTTTGCCAGCCCACGAATCAGGCGTCCATTCGGTGCGATAACCGCTTTGGCCGGCGTCCGGGGACGGCGGGATTTCTCGTGCCGGCGGTGATCCTCCTAATCCTCCGATGATATTACGGCCTTCCTCAAGTAATCGCCTGCCCATCCGGGCAATCTCTTCATCGGAGCCGGCATTGTTATATAATTCCAAAATCTGTTCGAGAGAAAGTTCTCTTTCTGCGGCAATCTGAAAAAATTCTCTTAGCCAGGCCACACGATACCATACATCTGACATTACTCGCGGGTCACCGGAATCCCATTGCTCAATAACAGCAGAATAAAGTTCCAGTGCAGGACGCAGACTTTCTCTACCTCCTCTGGTAGAACGTATAACTGTTTCTTTTGTCGGGATCGCTCCTTTTTTAGAACTGACAAAAAAGTCAAGTTGTTGATCCACCGGTCTGCCCGGTCGGGGACGATTTGCCTTTCTTATATAATCTGCCATCTCCGCAAGCTGTGAGTTGCCGCTTTTATCCATATTGGCCACCGCTTCCTGAATCCAGTTTCTGACCTTTTCTATCACTTCATCTGCTACTGTTTCTCCGCGGTATATTTTAACGTCGGCGATAAAGGGCGGTCTGTTTACTTCCCTGGCCGGAGGTTGCCTTACTTGAGGAGCGGATTCTTGAGCGGGTTCTACTGCTGATTCAGATTCGGATCCGGTTCCACCTTCCCCACCCTGTCCCTCCCCGCCTCCTGTAACAGGCGGTTCTCCCCCTTCCTCTGTCGGTTCCGACGCCCCTGGCTGGTCGGCAAGAACTGCGGGCAGTCCATTTGGATTTTTGGGGTCAGGCCCATCTCCGCCACCATCACCGCCGCCTGCTCCTGCTCCAATGGCCGGTCTTTGATCTATAAAGGCTGGCGGTGGAAGATTGCCCGGTTCACTAACGCTTACCCTTGATGAAGATTCTTGAGCCACCGCAGGCGAGGCACTCCCCCGGGCATACAAAATTGTTGCTCCAACCACAGCGGCGGCACCTAAACCACCAAACACAGCTGTTTTTACCGGATGTCTGCGAACAGCTTTTTTTGCGGCAACAACAGTACCCCCCAACTCATGGGCAAGTGAACTTAAACGTAGTCCTCTTTCCTGGACAGCCATACACTCTAATTATACCACAAAAAAACAACTTTTAGGGCAGGACGTGAGAGAGGATAAAGTTTTTAATAAAATAAAAGACTGCCTTGGATATATTTTATTGGGCAGATTCTGTCGCCTGCTCTACTTTCTCTGTCCTTTTGGTTAACATAAACAGGCGCTTTAAGTTATTATCCTGCTCCTCCTTGGTGACGGTAATCTTAACTATTGCTCCCGACTCCACCTGTTCCCAAGCTGCTGGTTTCTCCTCGGTATTCTCAATAAGTCTAATTTGTTCACCGGTCGCCAAGGTAATCTTGAATAAACCTGACTCATCAGCGTCAACTATCAATCCGTCATCCTGTTTAGTCACTACGGCACCGGCGATGGTTAACGTTTCTCCCTGTGATTCAATTCCAAAATTCACCGCTTTCACCGCCGGCTCAACTTCGGCTGGCGGTGGGGTTTGGCCCGGACGCCATATATCCCAAGCGGCCACTGCCATTACAGCCAGCAAAATTGCTATACCGCCTACCAGTAAAACTTTCATTCCACTATCAGTATATCACAAAACAGCAATGTCAAGAAGTACCACTAAATTCAAAAGAATATACCTATTTAACTCGAGTTTGCTCGCCGCGCTGCGAAGCGGGCAACTCTCGTTAAACAGTTATGTACTCAAAATATTATTATAGATTTGCAAATTAGGGTATTTTGAGTATAGTATAATGATTGCAGATCATGCTCTATAAATTGATTACTATTATTTTGCTTACTGCTGTTGGCTTTCTTATTCTAATTAACTATCTCGCCGCCAATTTTGATACAAGCAGTTTTCCGCCTGTTTATAAAACAAATCTTGTAAAACTTCAGGTTCTTACCAAAGAAGACCCCCTATTCTATGATGAAAACAGCGATGTTTTACTTTTTGCCGAATCTGCCCAAGCACTTAAAGAGATAGACCAGAAAATTGTCAGCAGCGATAATACTTATCGCCAAAGTCAGGCCGGCAAATATCAAAATGTTTTTCCCCAAGGCTGGACAATATGGCCGGATGACTTTCTTCTCGCTCTTTCCTCTATCTACAAGGCTACTGCTTTATTTCTTGAGCAACCGACCGGGCAAAATGCCCAAAGACTTTTCTACTGGTACGATAAGGCAACGACCGAATATAAAAGATCAATTGCACTTAATATTGACGCATTGGAAAAAATATTGGCCATCTCTCCCGAAAGACAACAGACCAAAATAGTATTTTTAGCCTCGGCCACCACCCCGCAGACAGTTCTCCACGACTTCCTGCTCATCCGTAAAAATGCCGAGGAGCTGGAAAAAGAAATAAGCGAAAGAAAAAGTTGTCTTGATAAGGGGGAATGTCCAAGAAAATCTGTCCAGACTAATAACAATCGGGAAAGTGTTGTGAAAATAGCCTTTAATCCGCTGGGGGATGAAATTTTAGGGATTAACAGAACTTCCCAGAAAATCTCTGGACCGTATTGGGCAGATACAAATTGCTTTGGCTCCCCACCAGAAGGGGACAAATACAGCTATCCCTTTTACATGATAGAAAAGGCTTCCAAAAAAGAGGACAAAATCATTCCCAGTGTTATTTTCACCAACACCAAATACTATCGTGACTATCGCCGCATCGCCAACCAGCCGGTAGCCCAACTTCTGCTCAAACACGGAATTAGTTTAAGACCGCATTCGGTGCTAAACGACTACTTCTGCACCGATTTAAGCTATCTTCCCCAGCTTTATAGTCAATATTTGGGCAAGGGGCAAAACAAACTTAATACCATGCCCTATCTGATAGAGCGAACACTCACCTACAGTAATTCTCTGTTGTACAATTTAAGCTATAGCCAGAAACCTTACGATCCCCTGTATTTACTGATCAACCGCAGCGCTTATTCGCTCTATTTTGGCACATTTTCCCAAAGCATCTGGCGTCTTTCCGAAACGCCAATATTTCTTATCGACGGAGATTTTAGCAAATTCGCCGCTAAGGAAGGATATATTCAATATGAGAATTTAATGGCTTTGGGAATGACTAAGGAGCAAATTAAAAAATTAAACTCTCTTCCCCGCCTGGATGAGGTGTATCAAAAAGAGCTTGGCATTGGTTTCTAATGAAGGAGAAAAGAAGGCTGTCCGCAGGAACACCGGCTCTCAACTTTCTTAAGAGAAAGATCACTTTGGTAGCGTATCATGGGACAGCTGCGTAAACGCACGCTGGTTAAAATAGCAAATTTGGCCGGTTCTATCAAGATATCCTCATAGGGATGAAAAGTAATTTTTTTCAGAAGAGCTTCCGGACAACCATAGGCTATGCGCCCAAATTCCGGCAGACTTAGAATGCAGTAAACTTTAATCCCTTTAGGCCACTTGAAATCATTGGCATTAAAGGCAGAATCAACTACAGTCACTGCTTTAAGCGGAAGATTAAGCTTAAGCAGTTCCTGACGAAAGTCGGCAGTTGATTGACTGTCTATCACCAGTGAGTCAATCCGATACTGCTGGGCAGTGGCAGAAACCACTGCCGGATTAAACACCTCGCCAATTAAGGGAAGAATACCCCGCTCATAAAAAAAGAGGCAATGCTCTATTGCTTCATAAACATCCTGCATCAGTACCATCGGCCGCCGTACCCCTTTAATAGGAAGAGCTTCCTTTTCAATCTCCGTAAGATCTTGATGAATAAGAAAATAACGATCGGCCTCTTTTGAAAAAACCAACTTATTAAGACCCTTTTTCTCCTCAAGGCAGCGATTTTTGTAGGGACTTTTTGCCAGCTCATTAAAGGTGGTAAGCGGCAGTTTTAGAAAGGTTTCTTTATTAAAAAGGGCAAGTGACTTTCTGTCGATGCCGGCACTTTGATACTTTAGCCGATAAAAATTGTGTCTTTTGGTAAATACCTCTTTCAAAATTGTTTGTAATTCTGGGAAAAATTCAGCCGGCATTATCTGACATTATACCTTTTACAAAACATGTTGACAACGACTGGAGATTAACGTATATTAAACCCCATGCCAAAAGATATGGTGTTGAGCCAGCCCCAAGGAATAATCTTTATTGCCCTCTTTTGGTTGATAGCCTTTTTTGCCATCAGACTGTTTTTCCCAAAAAAAATCACCGCTATCACCTTTCTGGTCTCCGAGCGAACCGTTGGTATTTGGCTGGGATCGATCACGGTAGCTATTGCCTGGGTGTGGGCTCCGGCTCTCTTTGTTTCTTCCCAAAAGGCTTATGAACAAGGTCTTCCCGGATTATTTTGGTTTACCCTGCCAAATGCTGGCGCCCTGATTCTTTTCTCCTTTCTGGCCAGCCGCATGAGAAATATTTTTAACCAGGGTTTTACCCTGCCGGAGTATATGGGAAAGAGATTTGGCCGCCGGATGGAAATTTTGTATTCCTTTGCTATATTTGTGGCTCAAAGCTATGCGGTAATTATTAACCTGACGGCGGCGCTTTTGTTGTTAAACCTGGTGACGGGAATACCCAAACAAAGCCTTATTGTAGTTTTGGGCAGCATGATGGTATCGTTAAGCCTGCTCAAGGGTATTCGCTCATCTTTAGTGGAAGATATCATCAAAGCTTTTATGATCGCGGTGGTAGCTTTTATTATTGTGCCATGGAGTATTTCTGCAGGCGGTGGCTTATCTGCGGTAATAAGCGGCATTGGCGGAGTAAAAGGTACATTTGGCAATCTTTTTGATCCCATGGTGGCCTGGACATTTGGCGTACCGATTAGTATCTCACTTCTGTCGGGTATTGTGATTGATCAACAGCAATGGCAACGGGCTTTTGCCATGAAAACCAGGGCGGTAAAACAGTCATTTTTGCTGGGGGGATTAATTTTCGCCCTAGTGCCAATCACTCTCGGACTGCTTGGCTACCTTGCCGCTGCCCCCTCGCTTAAAATTGCAGTTTCCCAAAATCAACTTGCGGGATTTTCCGCTGTTTTGCAACTTCTGCCTACGATAGCTGTAATAGGCTTTACTGCCATGGTGCTGGCAGGCTTGGTGGCTGCCGGCAGCTCTGCCTTAAACGCCGTAAGCTCAATTGGTGCCACCGATATTTATAAGCTGTTGAGACCGCGTGCTTCCAACCAAGCTTTGCTTGCCGCATCCAGAGCAAGCATGATCGTTTTAATTCTGGTCGGTATGGCTATTGCCCTTATCCCCAACATCCAGCTTCTCTATCTGGTGCTGGTGGTGGGGGTGTTTCGCGCCGCTCTTTTTATTCCCACCATTCTCTCTCTGTTCTGGTCAAAGTTATCAGGCCCCTTTACCTTCTTCGGGGCTATTCTGGGAATGACCATTGGCGTACCACTTTTTGTCTATGGCTCACTGGTGAAAAATGCCACTATTTCTTCCTTTGGCAGTTTAATACCGATTATCATTACCCTTGTCTTCTGTATAATCGGCACCCTATACAAATCAGAATCATTCAATTATAATAAGCCGGCAGGCGATGACAGTAATAAACGCAAAACCTAACATACAAGGCTATTCATTTATTCTCAAAACAGAAAAAGAACTTCATAAGTTTTCCCAACGGGTCGCTGATTTATTAGTGGAAAATTATGCAACTCCACTTAATTTATGAAACATGGATTGTTAAACGAATTTTATGGAGTAACCATTAGTGATCCGCTTTTTGCCGCCGAAGGGCTTAATATTGATAATGCGCAGTTGGCCCTTGATGAACTGGAAGAAATAACCAAAAAGCTTCAAATAGTTAAACCAGGATTATCCGGACGCATATATTTTTGGTTTAATCCGCTGACCAAAATTCTTCATCCTTTTAGATTTCTACGCAGTTTCCTTAAAAGCGAGAAGGCCAGACGCCTTTTTCTGACAAATCCCACCCTACCTCATGCTAAGCTACTACTTCAGTCATATTACGACACGGTGCGCTCTCTGGAAAAGGATTTATCTTCTTATCGCTCTGCCTGCTTATCGGCACAGGAAAAAACTTTATCAAAGTTTCCCAGGGCAAACGCTTATAATTTTTATCGAGCCCGTGTCCCCTTTGCTGATTTTATTAGCTACATCGATCTGATGGGCCGCAACAGCCAAGCTCTGCGTCAAGAAATTGAAGAAAGAAGCAGGCTACTTCTTGCTTCGATGCAAAAAGACATCTTGAATAGTAGCGACAAAAGAAATAAAAAAATCACTACTCCCCCTGCAAAGCCGGTCATTAATTCAATTCCCTACCGGGAGAAAGGAAAAAAACTATCAAGTCAATACCGGGAAATTATTAAATGGATTGAGCAGGGCCGGGATTACAGCTACTATCTTGAACAACGTTACGGTCCAATCAATACAGAACTAATCGGACCAATCTTCTATAAACTCTCCCAGTTTGACGGAAAGTCTACCAGCCATCAGTTTTTTATTTCTATTGCCAAAGACCAGAAAAACACACCGCGCTCTCTTCACGCCATTTTAGCCGATCAGTATCATTTTATAGAATTAGCTAAAGATAAATATAAATTTTATGCCGATATCGCTGCCTATGAACCATTGATTAAAAGAGGCATTAATTACTGGTATCAGCCGGCCACTTCGTTCTACTTTACCCCCGATCTGACATACTACCCGGATTTAGCAACAATTGTTGACTTAAAAAGGCGTCCTTTATTAAACAAACCCTATCTGTTGAGTCAAAAATCAAGCCTGCTGGATCTTCTTTTATGGAATGGCTATTTTCATAACCTAAGCTATTTTCAAAGTATCACTTCAAGAATCAACAAAAAAGGCAAAAAAAACGACTCATGGCATTATCTTTTAATAGGGAGAAGTTATCCCAGCTTATACTACTTATCTTTTAACAGAAGCGTCTGGCGGCTTGCCGAAAAAGCGAATTTTTTGGGTGCTCCCACCAAAAAATCACCATTTTATATCACATTCAGCCAGCTGCCTTCCACGCTCAAAAAGAAAGACTTGCAAAATATTTTTGCAGGCGGCCAGATTCGGGCAAAAGATGATGACACGACCATCTCTAATTTTAAAAAGTAAGTCGGAACTTCGCGAAAACCTGAAAGGAGTAAGTAATTTTCTTGACCGGGCAAGCCGGCTGTCTTTCTGGCACACCCACTTTGCCAATCAGGGTTTTCGCTTTGAGCCTGGTAAATTTGACTGGAATTATTGGACGAATATTCCCTTTGTTACCAAAGAGGATTTCCTCAATTTAGGCCTTAACAGACGATTAAATGATGCTAATAAAATTACGAAAAGTGAACCACTTCACTTTATCCTGCAGTCAACATCAGGTACAAGCAGAACCACCAGGCCAATACTCTTTCTCAAGAATGTTGATCATCTGGTGGACGGCAAGTCTCATAACAAAGGCAGAAGGATATTAATTCTTTATCAAGGCCGGGCAATTTCTCTTCGTGATGTTTTTGCCACCATTCGACAGCGTAAACAAAAAAGTACTATTTCACAAAGTCTAGTGGTAAATCCATTCCAATTCACTGGTAATATGATTGAGGCTATTTCCGAATTTAATGCCGACAGTACAGTAACTTTTCCTGCCTCTGTAGCCTATCTCACCTCATCGTTTCCGGAAAATAGAAAAATATTTACACCAATGAAACATGTTTATTTATCCGGTGATTTTATGAGCAGGCAACAAGCTTTGCTTACGCAGACCAAATTCAAAAAAGCCAATATAGACATTGATTATATAATGACGGAGGTCGATTCCATCGGCATTTGTTGTAAGTTTCTTCGCGCTCGTTATGGCACCAATGCCTATCATCCTTTTAATGGACGTATCATTGAACTTGTTGATATAGACGAAAATGGAGTTGGCGAGGTAGTAGTAACCAAAACTTATCCGCTTGAATTGTCATTCATCCGCTATAAAACGGGTGATGTGGCTCGCGCAATTAATAAAACATGTTCTTGCAAAGCACAGTGGACGATTTTTTTGGAAGGGCGTAAAAATATGGATTACATAAAAAGCCTTGGCGTGCTTATCACCCGCTCGGAAATAACCCGGGCGCTTAAAGCTTTTGATAAAGAAATTGAAGAGTGGCGAGCTGAAGTACGGGAAATACCATTTAAGGGGGCTTTGCTGGGAGAGCTTACCTTACTGATAAAGCCGCATAATCGTCTGGCAGATAAAGATTTTCTCAAAAAACTAAAAGAAGACGTCGGCACAAAATTGTTGCTCACTCCTCAAAAAACACTTGCCATGCTTGCCTCAGAAAAAAAATTTATGCCTCTTAAGATTCAAGTGATCAAAGAGTTCCCCCCCGCCTCCAAAAAAGTACTATTGAGGAAGGTCCTGGATTAGCTACTCGAAGAATCCCGTGCAATCGACAAAAAGAAAACTGTTTTGATCGGTATCCTGCTGTGTCGAAGAAATAAATTTGCCTTTATCGTCTTTATTGGTATCTCCCTCAACCTTTACAGGACTTTTGTGGACAGTTGTAAATAATAAAAGGAGCACCCATAAGGATATAAATCCTTTAAGAAGCTTCGCATAATTTTTAATTCGCAGGACCATATAAAAATAACTGGCGATATGATTACTTAAAAATATTTACCGAAAAAACATCATTCCATCCTTTTTTCTTAAGTCCGTATGCCAGCACAATCTCCACTTTTTGTCCCACTTGCAGATTTGAAAGCGAAGCCCGAGCTTTTTGATTCCCCTGCACCAAAAAAAACTTGGTATTGTCACCAAGCTGGAATTTGGGAATATTTTTCCCCTCAATATCGGTAACCAGTTCTGATCCTATGATATTACTAACTGTACCCGCAAATCTGTATCGCACAGCCGCTCCTTTAACAGTCGGGCTAGTTGGATCAATGGGAAATTTTGTAGATTCTTTAGCTATTTCCTGCTGGGTATTCTCTGGTGCGTTACTTTCTGGCATAGAAGATCGTCCCAGTCCCAGGGACCAGGCGG
Organism: Candidatus Microgenomates bacterium; assembly: GCA_016182055.1. GTDB lineage: Bacteria > Patescibacteriota > Microgenomatia > Levybacterales > JACOYD01 > JACOYD01. Next base: position 19,807 of record JACOYD010000029.1, read on the forward strand.
CAATGGCGGCGGAGGCAATTAAAACTATAACTGCCAGGGCAACGTAGGTGAGTTTGGACATTACACTTACTTTC
>JACOYD010000063.1 GCA_016182055.1 Candidatus Microgenomates bacterium
AATAGTTTTCGTTCCATAAGTCATGGCCGCAATAGCCAGCACTCCGCCAACTTTATAAATTTTTGTTAATCCAATCATGTCGGCTGCCACCAGAGTGGGGGCAGGAATTTGTCCGGTGCCTCTTGCCGGTGTACACATAATTATTTCTTTGCATCCGGCAATTTGCGCAGGAATAGCGCTCATCAAAACCGAAGAGGGGTAAATAGCTTTTCCGCCAGGAATGTATAATCCAACTCTTTCTATTGGCCGCCATTCTCTCCAAACAGATATTCCTTTTTCGGATTTAACTACTGTATCTTTTTTTGCAGGTAGTTGCGCTTGATGAACAGCGGTAATGTTTTTAATCATTTGTTTTATCCCTGTAATAAGCTCTTTGCTCACTTCTTTATACGCTTGTTCTACCTCTTTTTTAGAAACCAATAGCGATTCATAATTTTCTGCTCCAAATCTTCTTTTATAATCATCAATAAGAATTTTATCTCCATACTTTCTTACAGCCTCCATTGTCTTTCTAACTTTTGGCATAATCTCGGGATTTGCTCCAGCAGAGCGCTGAACAATTCTTTGATAATCTTTTGGTGATAAATCTTTTAATTTTGTTACTTTCATAAGAAGCCTTAAATAATGGTTTTTTCGATTGGCAGGACGATGATGCTTGAGACTCCCAGGCTTTTTAATTTTTCAATTGTCTGCCAGAAAACGTCTTCTTTGACCACTACCTGAATAGTAATCCAGCCCTGTTTGGCCAGAGGCGAGATGGTGGGGGATTTAAGTCCCGGCACAATTTTTCTTATTTTTGGCAGAAGATTTTGCGGAGCGTTCATCATCACATATTTATAGTTTTTGGCCGACAAAACTGCCTTAAAGCGGGTGAGCAATTTTTCCAGAATTATTTTTTTGGATACCTGCGAGAGGATTTTCCTGTTGGCCACCAGTACCGCTTCCGACTCATAGATTTTAGTGAGAATCCGCAAGTCGTTTAAGGCCAGAGTACTGCCGGTGGAGGTAAGATCGGCAATGGCCTGGGCAACGCCTAAGGCCGGGGCTATTTCCACCGAGCCTTTAATCCGCACCACATTTACCGCTATTTTGTTTTTTTTGAAAAAATATTTAACCGACAGGGGATAGGTGGTAGCTATGGTTTTTCCTTTCAAATCTTTGATCTGTGAAACCGCTGATTCTTTGGGAACGGCAATGATTAAAGAGCAGGAGCCAAAGCGAAGATTAAGCAGTTTTTTTACTTTCGGCCGTTCTTCATAAAGGATGTTTTGTCCTACAACTCCTAAGTCAACTGTTCCGGATGCCACGTAGTCGGGAATATCATCGTCTCGCAAGTAAATAATTTCCAGGGGGAAATTTTTGCAGGTGGAGAAAAGCCTTTGTTTATAGCTTTCAAACTCAAGGCCCGCTTTGCGCAAAAATTCCAGCGTCTCTTCGGTCAGACGCCCTTCTTTTTGAATTGCCAGTTTTAGATTTTTGCTGCTTAAATCCGCCATAAATGTCTTTCATCCGCCTTCGCTCAAATTCGCCTCGTGGTTTACATCCACGCAGTCGAATGTTCGCTTCGGCGGATTATATATCTCTAAACCTCATAAATTCGGCAAGAGCTATATAAAAATAAACCGCCTGTTTAGGCGGTGTAAATAAAAATCCACTCAAACGCACCGCCCAATTTAAGCGGCGCCGTGGTAAGAAATAATCTTGCTATTTTCAGCCTTTTTCATAACCAAGTTATTATAGCAGAAAATTTTTAGTTGTCAAATGTTATGGTCAGGGCGCCAGTTCCATTATTCCCTAAAGTCACGGAAAATCTTCTCCCTTGTCTGTCTTGGCCTGTTCCAGCGACTTTATTAGGACTTTCTAGAGAAGAAGTCCATGCCATATCTTCTGGCAGATTAAAGATGGTCTCGGCTTTTTTTCTCAATTCTCCATGGGAGAGAGCGCTTAAGTCTGCCGACTCCCAAGAAGGATTATCAATAGTTCCCAGGCCGATTCTTATTTCTTCTGGCTGTTCTATCTCGCGTATAATTGAGATATTAAACGGCCGGGTGGGCTGGTCAGAACCGTCAGGATTAGCCATCACATCAGCTCTGGTGGTGGTGGCAGTGGGGGTGATAATTTTTTGGTAATTGGAAAAAATCAGACTTCCCAAATACTCTTTATTGACAAATT
>JACOYD010000030.1 GCA_016182055.1 Candidatus Microgenomates bacterium
CAGTTCTTTAGTTAAAAATTCAAAAAACCAGGGGAGTTGTTCTTTTTTAAAATAATCTCCCAGTGACCAATTACCTAACATTCTAAAGAAAGTAGTGTGGCGATTATCTCCCACTTCATCTATATCTTGCGCCCGAAAACAGTTCTGCACGTTAACCAGTCGTTTGCCTTGCGGATGTGGTTCGCCAAGAAGATAAGGAACCAACGGCTGCATACCGGAGCTGGTAAAAAGAGTGGTGGGGTCGTTTTCGGGAACAAGCGGAGCATTGGCAATTCTCTGATGCCCTTGTTTTTCAAAAAAGGCAATATATTTGTTGATAATGTCTTTGGTGCTCACGCAGAAATTATATTCGTTTGCGAATAAATCCGCAACTCATTAATCTGCGGATTATACAATATTTACTTTCTCTTGGGTATTCCGTGAAAGAAGCGGCGGCCATGCGCTTGAAGAGCCTCGATATAGGAAGGCGGTGGGGGCGGGCTCTCCTCGCGGCCAAGCGAGGCGTTGCCGTTTGTTGCTGGTGGAACTGTTTGTGGGGCGTCTTCTTCGATTTCAGAAAAAACATCCTCAAAGTCATCAAAAACAGATAAACCTTTTTCTTTGATTTCATCTGCCAGTTCTTTACCCCGTTTGGTGCCCAGGAAAAAAACCAGGCCTGCACCAACAAGCGCTCCCAATAGCAAGCCGTTTAAAAAACCGGAACCATTGTTATGATGGTGATGGTCGCTCATAAGTTTTATCCGCAACAGCTGTTTTCTTTTTCTCTTTTAGTTTTTTTAAAAAGCCGGCAATGCTGGCGCCATTTTTAAGTCCCATCAAAAGACCGGAAAATGAGGAAATGGGAGCGCTGACGCTTTCGGTAATCTCCTCGGTATTGTCCAAAACTCTGTTTGTTTTATCAATGGTTTTTCGAAGTTCGCGCAGAAGATAAAACATCTGCAGGCCAATAACTACCAGCATCACAGCTAATACCACAACGACTGTAATTAAAAGAACCTGGACAGTATCCATGACTTTATTACGTTAACATCAATAAAAACGCCTGTCAATAAGATTTTATGTATCAAAATGGAGCGAGGGGTGTATACGACTCGCGGAGCGATTTTTGGCGGGCAAGCGAGGTTATTTAAAGTAGAGTTCCGGATTGGCAGTAATGAGAGACCAAGATGTTGATTTGTAAGCAGAGCTTGCGCCCTTACGGGCTAAATTAAAAAAGGCGGCGGAGGCAATCATGGCGGCATTATCGGTACACAGCCATTTTTCTGGAACGAAAAATGGAATTTCCAATTTCCAATTTCTCCTCCAAAGGCGGATCCGCCTCTGGCGGACAATTTCCAATTTTAATTGCTCTCGCAATTTCTGATTGGCGGCCACACCGCCGCCCAAAAGAATTGATTTTACCTTATATTTTTGGGCGGCTTTGATGGTTTTTGCCACCAGAACGTCAACAATTGCCTGCTGGACAGAAGCAGATAAATCTGCGAGTAACTGTTTACTTCTAACTTCTAACTTCTGACTTCCTACTTCTTTAAATACGGCGGTTTTAAGGCCCGAGAAAGAAAAGTCAAAATCGTTTGAATCAATTATTGGCCTGGGAAAATTAAAAGCTTTTGGATTACCCTGCTCTGCTATTTTTGCAATCATAGGGCCAGCTGGATAGGAAAACCCGAGAAGTCTGCCAATTTTATCAAAGGCCTCGCCGGCCGCATCGTCGCGAGTGCCGCCGAGCCAGGTTAACTTACCATGATTTTTCATTAAAACTAAATCGGTATGTCCTCCGGAAACTATCAGGGCTAACGCCGGAAACTCTGGGGTTATGTTATCTGTTTTCTGTTGTCGGTTTTCGGATATTGGTTGATCTGTTGTCTGTTGATCGGTTTCTGAGCCTGACTGACCGATAACCGATGAACCTGAATCTGATGACCGAGAATGGAGAACCGATAACTGATTTACCCAATTGGCGTAGATGTGTCCTACCAAATGATTAATCGGAATAATCGGCTTATTCCAAACATAAGCCAGTGTTTTGGCCGTTTCCACACCCACTAAAAGAGACCCGATAAGGCCGGGACCAACGGTGACGGCGATGGCGTCGATATCTGGACGATAGATAGTAGAAGGTTGAAGATTGATTTTTGAAGATAGAGGATAGAGGTTAGATTCTCTAAGGGTTTGTTGGATTACGGGGATGATGTATTTGACTTGTTCTCGGGCGGCAACTTCAGGGATTATTCCTCCTGTTTTGGCATGCAAAGCTAAAGACGAAGTAATGACATTTGACAAAAGTTTGACTTTTTGATCACCTTTTTCTGCCTCGATAACAGCCGCCGCCGTTTCATCGCAAGATGTTTCAATTCCTAAAATTCTCATGGAAGTTTTATTTCCGCCATATCTCCTTCCTCAAAGCCGTATTTTTGCGACAGACCGGCGTTTATTTCCAAAACATAATTGGCCGCTTCCCTGGGTTTGTATAGTGGAAGATCTGTAAGAGCTGTGCCATTTTTGGGGTTTGGGACGCTTTGATAAATGGTGACAATTTTGTTATCCTTGATAAAAAGAATATCAATGGGAAATTTCATCTCCTTCATCCAAAAGCTGTAAAATCCGGCCGTATCAAATATAAAAAGCATGCCCTCCTGATTGTTGATACTGTCACGCTTTGATAATCCTTTAGCCCGCCTATTATCATTATCGGCAACTTCCAACAAAAAAGTTTGGTTACGGATAGTTACCGTTGTCTGTTTTGGCTTGTTGCTGGCAATAACTTTTATAAAAGCTATTATGATTATAAGAATTATCAGCAAGCTGTAAGCGAGCTGACAAGCTCTACTTATAGAAGCAGCCAGAAATGTTTTCATTGTTCTTGCAAAATATCGGTGGTGGAATATTCCGGAAAACGTTTTACCACCGCCACCACTTTGGCTTCAATTGCCGCCGCCTGTATTTCCTTTTGCTCTTTTTTACTATCCCCCTCTGTGATGGCGATAATATGAGGTGAAAGTTTTTGGGTGATATCAAAATACTGCCGATATCCCAGAAGTGAGGGGAGAAGTATAATATAGTCAACAGCCGAAAGCTTGGTTAATTGTATTGCTCTTTGTTGTTGATTATTGATTGGCCGCTTGTTTCCTTTTAATCTCCGTACATTACTATCGCTTTCCAAAGCCACAAAAAGCACGTCACCCTGTTTACCCGCCTTCTTAAGATAAGCCAGGTGGCCTTTATGCAAAATATCAAAACAACCGCCGGCCAGAACTATGGTTTTATGTGCTTCTTTGAGTTGTTTTGAAATTTTTTCTGCCTCTTCAATACTTACTATTTTATTAGTCATAGTTCTGGAATACTACCAATACTACAAATGTCAAATACTACAAATATTTCAATAAAAATATTGTTTTATTGGTAGTATTGGTATTTATTGGTAGTATTTGTTTATTCCTTCGTACCGCGAAGGTAGACTGCCTGCCATGGTTGATAATTGGAAACAAAGGTGTCGGAAATAATTATCTTACCGTCTTTTTCCACAGTGCGGGAAAATGTTACCCTGGCCCCGGCCGCCTTAAAATCTATCTGTTTTATGGTCCCCAAAGGCAGGGTGGGGTCGTCCTGATAGCGATCTTCCGGAGGGGGAGTTTGGTTGGCAACAACTGGTTTGGTGATGGTGGCGGATCTTCCATCACTTGTACCGTAGAGATCAAAAGTCAGCGTGGCGGTTGATAAGTCCGCGTATGCCTGAATAAGGATAGCATAACCGGTGTCATTTTTAAATTTAAGATCATAAGAAGGAGAGTAGACAGTGGCGTCAAGGCCGGGCGGGGAGCTCTGTTCGTAGTAGGCAACTCGGTAGGAATGGGGATGCCGTTCGACAATTGGCAGTCCGCTTTGGAGAATTGACCGGAAAAGAGTGGTAGAAACCTGACAGACGCCTCCCCCGTCTCCCAGAATGGTTTTGCCATCCTTGATAATATAAGCCTCTTTGTAGCCTGTCAGTTTGGATACGTCGCCCACCGCGTTATTAAAGGAAAAAACTTGTCCGTTGAGGACAATGGTGCCGTTTATCCTTGAGGCGGCCAGTACTATATTATGAATACGATTGGTTATTGAACCGCTAAAATTAGAAGTTCCTTTGCCAATTAGTTCTTTAATTCCCAGATTATTTGCTTCGGAAAGAGAAACTTGCGGCTTTATTTTCTTAACGGGAAGGGTAATTTCAAACATGACTGTTTTGCTTTCAAGAATATCCGGCACGCGGTTAAAGATCTCTTCTTCGGTTTGGGCTATATCAATTGTTGCCCCGTCGCTGGAAGGCCGAAAATCAACCACCCGCTTTCCCTCCAGCTTAAATACCGCCTCAACTGGAAGGACGTTTGCCTCTTTGGTGATATCTAAAAGAGCTCTTTCCAGCTCAAGTCTATTAAGCGAGTAGGAAGTGGCAAGGGTAAGTTCGCCAAAAAATGCTTTCCCTTTATTAAAAAGATCTGCCAGCATATTGCCGGATCTGCCGATGGTAAAGGCCTGATCGGCAATAAGCTTGCTGTTTATTCCCAGCCCGATAGTTTTGGCAGAAACAGTGGCAGTTTTTTCCCGATAGCGAAAAGTAAAGATATAGGGGGCAAAAGCGTTGTTTCTGTTAATAAAAAGCGCCTCGACCTCCTCTTTGGTTTTAGCCGAAAGATCAACATTGTCAACCTTAATTCCCGGATAAACTTTGTTGGCAAACTGGCGATCGTAAAGAGCCAGAGCGGTGGTGATGGTAAAAAAAAGGAAAAAGACGATAAACCCGGCGATGGTAAGTATTTTTTGCCAATTTTTTTTCATAGAATTTTACCGCCTCTTATGATACCATATATGCGTATGAAAGTACCACTGGCCGGCACTCACCAGGAAATTTTTTCCAAAGAACAAGTCAAACAGGAACCACTTTCAGGTTCTTCTGGCGAAACTGCTCCTGCCCCTGTTTTGCCAAAAGGCGAGATCGTACCTCCGCCTCCTTCTTTTGATTTTGAATCTCCGTCTTTAATCTCCCGCATTTTTCCCTTTCTGCTTGGTCTGATTGCTCTTGTTGTTCTTATTATTGTAGCTACACAGATTGTTCCCAGATTTTTGGCGGGCGGCGGCGGTCCTGTTTCTTTGACATATTGGGGGTTATGGGAAGATGAAAATATCATGAAAGTGGTTATTGCCGATTTTGAGCGGGAAAACCCCAATATCAAAATAAACTATCAGAAGCAGGATATTAAACAGTACCGCGAAACGCTGACCAATAGATTATCTCAAAAAGAAGGGCCTGCCTCGCCGCAAGGCGGGCCGGATATCTTCCGCTTTCACAATACCTGGGTGCCGATGCTTAAAACTTATCTTCTTTCCATCCCTGCCAATATCTACACCAATGGTGATTTTGAAAAAACATTTTATCCGGTGGCCCAAAAAGACTTGAAAATGGGTAATAACTATATTGGTATTCCTCTGGAAATAGACACCCTGGCCCTTTTTATCAACGATGATGATTTTAAGGCGGCGGGGCTTTCCCCGCCCGCTACCTGGGATGAACTGCGAACTGCTGCCCGCCAGTTGACGGTGCGAGACAGCAGCGGCAGAATTGTCAAATCGGGTGTGGCTTTGGGGACTTTTGACAACATTGATGCATCAAGCGATATTCTGGCTCTGATGATGATTCAAAACGGCGTTGATTTTCGAAAAGTGGATAAGAGTATCAGCCGAGACGGCAGGAATTTGGGAGAGGACACTCTGGCTTACTATGTTTCTTTTGCCCAGGGAGAAAATAGAATATGGGATGATACGCTGGACGTATCCACCCCGGCTTTTGCCAAGGAGAAACTCTCCATGTATTTTGGCTATTCGTGGCGGGTGTTTGAAATACAAGCACTTAATCCAAACCTTCGCTTTAGCATTCACCCGGCTCCCCAGTTGTCCGGAGAGAGCAAAACTTTTGCCAGCTATTGGGTGGAGGGAGTTTCCAAAAACAGCTCTCATCCTAAAGAAGCTTTCCTTTTTCTTAAATTCTTATCAAAACCGGAGACTTTGCAGAAGCTCTTCAGCGAAGGGAGTAAGCTTCGACTTTTCGGGGAACCGTACAGTCGTTTAGATCTGGCAGACAATCTTAAAAGCAACCAATATGCCGCCCCCTTTTTGGCAAAAGCCAAAGATGCCGCATCCTGGTATCTGGCTTCCAATACTTATGATAATGGGCTAAACGATCAGATGAGAAAATACTTTCAAGATGCTGTAAATGGAGTTTTGCGGGGCATTTCTCCCGGCACCGCTTTGGAAACGGCAGCCAAAGGAATAGAGGTGGTGGCAACTCAATATGGACTCTAAAACATATAATTTAATTCTTAAAACTGTTCTTTATGCCGATATCTTTAACTATCCATTGAAGGAAGAGGAGGTTTATCGATGGACTAAAGATATTAAGATATTAAGATATGATGATATTAAGAGGGCAAATGGGGTGATTATTCACAAAAACAGTTTTATGTTGCTTAAAGGACGGGAAGAACTTATTATTAAACGGATGGAGCGGGAAGTTATTTCCAAGCGCAAAATTCAGACAGCAAAAAACCTTGTTAACTTTCTTAAATTTATTCCTACAATTAAGTTAATCGGCGTGTCCGGCTCGGTGGCGGCTGGTAATGCCGATAGCGCCGATGATATAGACCTCTTTATTATTACCAAGCGAGGAACGCTGTGGTTGACTCGTCTGCTGACTACTATTGTTGTTGAACTTATGTCCCGGCGAAGACGTCCAAACGAGACTGATGTGGCCGACAAAATTTGTCTGAACATGTTTGTGGACGAGCGCTTTTTGGCAGTTTTAAGGAAAAAACAGAATCTTTATACAGCGCATGAGGTATGTCAGCTGAAAGCACTTTATGACAAAGACGGTACTTATCAGAAATTTCTTTGGGCCAACCGATGGGTAAGGAAGTTTTTACCCAACGGGATTGATACTAGGATATTAGGATATTATGATATTAAGAGAAAAAAAGAAAAAACACCTAATATCTTAATATCTCAATTACTTAATATCTTAAATTTAATTACTAAGCATCTCCAGCTCTGGTACATGCGTCGGCATAGAACAAGCGAAATAATCGCCGATGGCTACCTGGCTTTTCATCCCAAGGATCACACGGCCGATGTATTGGCTGCTTTTGAAAAGAGAGTTAATAAATATGCCGCCAAAATTTAGGGTGGCCGCCCTGGCCGGCACCTTTGATCATTTTCACCAGGGGCATCAAAAATTCTTAGTTGCCGCGTTTGACGCGGCCGATACTATTTATATAGGGATAACCAGCGATACATTTGCCCAATCTTTGCGGCAGGCAGAGGTGGCTGCCTTTGCCGACAGGAAAAAAGAAGTAGAAATATTTCTGGCAAAAAATAATCTCCTCTTGCGAACCACCATTTTTGAACTTAACGACATTCATGGCCCAACTCTTGATGAAGGTTCGTCAATTGAGGCAATTATTGTTACCGGAAAAACCCGCTATGGAGCAGAGCTTGTCAATAAGCTTCGCCGGGAAAAAGGCTTATTACCATTGGTTATTGTGGAAATAGCGATGGTTGAGGCCAAAGATGGCGGCGAATTGTCCTCTTCCCGCATTAGAAACGGAGAAATAGATAGAAAAGGAGATCTTTTTATTCAGCCTTTATGGTTAAGAAAAGATTTACGCCTGCCGCCAAATCTGCGTTTATCTCTGCAAAAACCCTTGGGTGCGCTTATTTTTGGCCATGAAAACAATCTTAACGAGGCGATAGCTGTTGCAAAAGAAAATCTAAAAGGAAAAAACCCAGTAAGCGTTGTTACGGTAGGCGATGTGGTGACAAAGTCGTTCAATGAAAACGGTATTCCAATGGATATTGCCATCGTTGATTTTTATGTTAAGCGCCAGCAAAAATTCAAAAGCATAAAAGATTTAGGATTTAAGAAAGAAGAGCCGGATATGGTTGTTAAAAATGCCAAAGGAACGTTAACAGGAGAGACTTTTAGAGCTGTACAAGAGGCATTTAGGCTTACAGCGCCTTCTCCGTTCGTTATTAGAATTGTTGGCGAGGAAGATTTGACAGTTCTTCCCGTCGTTTTAGCCGCTCCCCTCAAAGCCCATGTATTTTATGGCCAGCCCCGATTTAATCGGGGCCAGCCCGGCGAGGGCGTTGTTGATGTTTTAGTTACAGAGGAAAAAAAGACAGAAGCCAGAGAAATTGTTTCGCGGTTTGTGGCTTGATAACGACATGATGTATAATAATTGTTCATGGACAGACCAATTGGGATTATTGATTCAGGCGTGGGGGGTTTAAGCATTTGGCAGGAACTTGTTAAGCTTTTGCCTTGGGAAGATATTATATATCTGGCAGATCAAAGAAATTTTCCTTATCGCGCCAAACAGAAAAAAGAGCTTTATCGGATTGTTTCCGACAATGTAAAATTTCTCGTAAAGCAAAAGGCCAAGTTAATTGTACTGGCCTGCAATACCGCTACAGTTCACACCCTGGACGGGCTTCGCCAAAATTTTCCAGTTCCCATAGTGGGAGTAGTTCCTGTTGTCAAAAAAGCAGCCGAGCTGAGCCGGAAGAAAAAAATCATCGTTTTGGCAACTTCTTCAACAGCCCAAAGCAATTATTTAAAAAACCTCGTTAAAAAATTTGCCGGCGATTGTCAAGTTTTTATTTATGCGCTTGATGAAGTAATTGATCAAATAGAAAACCTCCAAAGAATAGTTATCACTGGGAAAATAGCCAATTTATCAAAAAAAGATGTTGATGTGGTGGCGCTGGGTTGCACCCATTACGGCTTCATCAAACCGCAATTACAAAAACTTTTTGGCAAAAAAGTGCGAGTTTTGGAGCCGGCCGGGGCGGTCACCAGACAGGTCAAGCGAGTTTTAACCAATAACCAGACTCTGGCCGGAAAAAGAACACCACGCTATACTTTTTATACCACGGGAGATGCAATCAAGTTCAATAAGCAATTGCGGCTATTACTAAAAAAAGAATTTTTGGCAAAAAAGCCATGAAGAAGTTTGATATAAAAGGAAAAAGAGTTTTAATAATGGGACTTGGTCTTCTGGGTGGGGGCGTGGGAGCGGCTCGCTATTTTGCCGGCAAAGGGGCAGACGTTACTGTCAGCGATCTTAAAACAAAAGAACAACTAATCCCATCGCTGGTCAAATTAAGGAGTTGGCCGATTCGTTATGTATTGGGAGGTCATCGGGAAAAAGATTTTCAAGAGGCTCAACTGATTATTAGAAATCCGGACGTGTTGCCGGATTCGCCTTATCTTAAAATTGCCCGGCGTCGGGGCATTCCCGTGGAAATGGTGGAAAGTTTTTTTGTCAAGAACTGCCCGGGCAAAATAATCGGAATAACAGGTACTAGAGGAAAAACTACTACCTCTTATCTTATCGCCAGGTTGCTGAAAGAGGCAGGTTTACCAACTGTTTTAGCCGGAAACGTAGCTGGAGTTTCCACTCTTGATTTTCTTGACAAAATTACAGCCGAAACATACGTTGTTCTTGAGCTCTCATCTTTTCAACTGCACGGTTTTGGCGAGTCAAAGATAAGCCCTCATATAGCGGTAGTTACCAATATTTTTCCGGAACACCTCAATCACTACCAAACACTAACAGAATATGTGAATGACAAGAAAATTATTTTTCATTATCAAAAAAAGACTGATTTTTTAATTCTCAATAAACATAATCTATATAGCAAAAAATTTGCCAAAGAGGCAAAAGCGAAAACGTTATTTTTTTCCCAAAGTGACGTGCCACCTTCTTGGCAATCAAAATTGCCGGGGGAGCACAACAGGGAGAATATTGCTGCGGCAATGATGGTGGGAAAAATACTTAAGATTAACTCTTCTATTATGAAGAAATCAGTGACGGCCTTTAAGTCACTGCCATATCATCTGCAAGTTATAAGAAAAGTTAGCGGCGTTACCTTTATTAACGATGGAATAAGTACCTCACCGGAGGCCACCATGGCCGCACTTTCATCGGTGGATAAAAGGGTTTTGCTTATTGCGGGGGGAAATGATAAGCTTCTTGATTTTGGTCAACTGGGAAAGTTGATTGATAAAAAGGCCAAGGCGGTATTTTTGATGGAAGGAACCGCCCTCCCAAAACTCAAAAAATCAATTCCCCAAAATCTTATTAAAGGAGAATTTGAAAATCTTGTCCAGACGGTCCATGCCGCCTATAGCTTGGCCAAACCCAAAGATATAATTCTTTTTTCTCCGGCTGCCACCTCCTTTAACTGGTTTAACAATGTCTATCAGCGCTGCCTGGAATTTGAAAAGATAGTAAGAGATTTACCAAAATGAGAAAAACAATTGTGGTTGGCGTGACCGGCTCTATTGCCGCCTATAAAACTTTGGCTCTTGTTAAGTCTTTGAAAAAACAGGGATCTATAGTTTACGTCGTGATGACCCGCGGCGCTTGTTCTCTTGTTGATGAAAAGGAATTTGCCAAAGCCAGCAGCAATCCGGTGCGTATTGAAATGTTTGAGCCGGAAATTGATTACCAAAAATATTTGGCAAAAGATAAACCCATGGAGCATATTTCTCTGGCCGATGAGG
>JACOYD010000031.1 GCA_016182055.1 Candidatus Microgenomates bacterium
CATCGGTTTTATTGTTTCTTTTGTCACCTATCTGGATGACATGGTGGTTTTAATGCCTCTTTTTATAGGAGATCATACTGCCAAATTGTTCCGCGTAGCGGGAATATATCTGGCAGCTTTGACTCAAATTGTGCTGGTGATTTATTTCAGCAGACAATTAAGCCGCATTAAATATAAAAAAGAGCTTGCTACTCTGGCTCTGGTGATTTTGGCAACACTGGTATGGCTGGGGGTAATTTAATGTGACAAGGGTTAGAGGAATTCTAGCAATAGAATCTCTTGGGATAAGACCTCAGCAATGGGGTCTTTTTCTTTTAATTAACAGAGACTTACTTGCAGGTAACATAAATTTCTGGTAATCCCATTGTAAGTTATAATACCTTTATGCATACTCGGAGCTTTGGCCGACAGATAGGAATGATTTGATAAATTCATGCAGTCTGTACAAGATATCATCCGGCTCACATTAGGCAGGAGAAGGGGTGGGAGGGGTCGGTTTTAACAATTCCTCCCCACTCAACGGCCGTGAAACCGTTTCTGACTACAGGCGTTATAGTTGGTGCGGACGCCTCAATTTTCTCCTCCAGCGCTTTGAAATAAAGCGTGACCCGGATTATAGCATTGGGTAATGGGTTAATGGTTAGCGGCGCAATAGTGTTTAAGTTATTTTGAGAGATAATGCCCACAAAGTAATATGGTGATTTTGGCAGAGCTTTGAGCCAATAGTCGGCAAACTGCGAGCTTTCTTTGCTATTTAGTCCAAGTTTTGGCAGCAAATCGGCAAACAGCTTTGTCAGCCCGTTTTGCTCAATCACATACCCCTCCTTTGGTTCTTCGATGAGATTATCGGGAATTTCCGCCTCATAGTAGAGATAGTCAAACGTTTTACTCTGGTAGTTGATTTGTCCGCTTGGGTTGGCCAGTACAGACCAGCCGTTTGGCGGATACTGGGGAATGGTCAGCGTCAGCTTGCCTTGCGGTTTTATGGAAACGTTGACATTCGTTTGGGTCTCGGGATAAAGATAAATTGCCGGCTTGCAGTAGGGTGAAAGCCAGGGAGCCTTGGGTTCTCTTTCGATAATATAAGTTTTAAGCTGGAGCGATTGCTCTCCCGGTTCGTCCGGAGGCGGTTTAAGGCGAAAAGAATCTCCCGGGTTGCTTGTTGCCTTGCAGTTTCTAATAGGGTCGGGAATTCCTAATTGCGCATCCTTCAATCTAATGTAAGCGTCAAACCGTGCTTCACCCACGTCGCCCGGACAGTCCTTGCAGGTATAAATGAGAAGATCGTTTTCAATGGCTACGCAACGGCCTCCAGGCGGACCTGCAAAAATCATATCCCTTTTTTCATCGCCGCGACAACCGCCGCCTGCCTCATCAGACGTGTTTATAAAAATCCGTTCTCCGGTAGCTGGTACATCAAAACCTGAATATTTGATATGTCGAACATCCTCAACCAGAATGATATCTGTTTTAAGAAGCGCGTATTCATCGCCGGTAGTTGGGTCCGGAAAACGAAATCTCTTACTTAAATCTTCTGACGGTTTGCAATTTGCTCCATTGCCCGAATCGCAGCATTGGTAGGCAGCTTCCGACGGAATGGATACAGCATCGGAGAGTCTGTCGGTGGAAAAACCTCCAATTAAAAGAAACGCCGCTAAAGCAATAATGCCGATAATCAAAAGCTCCATTTGTCCCCGCTGCATACTATATCTATTGTAGGCATTTTTTATACTGGACGTCAAGGAGTATAATTGGGCTGTGAAAAGAACGATAATTTTTATAAGCAGAGCTTGTCAGCTCGCTTACAGCTTGCTGATAGCTATTATAATTATTGTAACTTTTATGTCCTCCCAAAAGGCTCTGGCAGTTGTAGATCCTTTGTCTTTTTCCAATAACCGTTTTGGCATACATATTCTTTTTCCGGAGGAACTGGAAGCGGCGGGGAAGCTGGTCAACAGCAATGGCGGCGATTGGGGCTACGTGACAATTCCCATTCAATCGACAGACCGAAATTTGAAAAAATGGCAAAAGTTTATGGATGAGGCCAAAACTCTCCACCTGATTCCTATTATTCGTCTTGCCACCTTTGCTTCCGGCAATCTCTGGACCAAACCGACTATTTTTGACAGTATTGATTTTGCTAATTTCTTAAATTCCCTGGAGTGGCCTGTAAAAAATCGCTACATTATTGTTTACAACGAGCCAAACAGTTATCTGGAATGGGGTGGAGTTGTTGATGCGGCCGGCTACGCCCAAGAGCTTTCCCATACCATTGACGCATTCAAACGGGTAAATGATGACTTTTTTATAATTTCGGCCGGCCTTGACAGCTATGCGCCTCCAAGAGGCAGTTTGTATCAAAATTCCTATCAATTTTTGCTGGAAATGGATAGAGTTGTTCCCGGCATATTTAAGCGGATTGACGGTTTTGCCAGTCATTCCTATCCCGCCAACAACTTTAGCCAAAGTCCCCTGGTTTCTAATGGAGGGGGTATTGCCAGCTATCGTCAGGAACTCTTCTTTATCAAAAGCCGTTTTGGCGTAAATAATTTGCCTGTTTTTATTACGGAAACGGGTTGGCAGCAAAACTATGTGGGGCAGAGTCAAACCGCCCTATTTTATAATTACGCTTTCAAACAGGTCTGGCAAGATAAAAATATTGTGGCCATCACCCCTTTTGTGCTTAATGGTCAAAACAGCGCTTTTAGTGGATTTTCGTTGATTAACAATGATGGAAGGGTTTCCCCGGTTTTTAGCAGTATTGCTTCTCTGGCAAAAGTCAGCGGTCAGCCGCCTTTAACGGAGCCAGTTGAATTTTTGTCAAAAAACATCTGGCGGCCGGTCAAAAACTTTCAATTTATGGAAACTAAATCGCATGTCATTACCATTAGTCCGCCCTGGAAAGCTTTCTTAAAGTGGTTTTTTGGTTAAAAATAACTCCCGGAATAATACTCCAAAAACCGTGTTTTTTGCGGATTAAATCCAGAGCTGCCTCAATGTGACGTGTGACTTTTTGCGGCTGTTCAAACAGAGAAGGCTGGGAAACACCAGTGGTAAGCCCAAAAGTGCTAATGCCAATTAAGCGAAGAGCAGTTTTTTGATCCCAGGAAGTATAAAGAAGCATTTTGGCCTGCTCAAAAATAGGCCTGGTGCTATTGGAAGGAGCAGCTAATTTTGCCTGATGTGTTTTGGTTTGAAATAAACTAGTGCGAAGTTTAAGTACCACGCCTCCTGCCAGTTTCCCCTCTTTTCTTAAATCGGAGGCAACACGAAGGGACAAAAAATACAATGTTTGCTCTAAAAATGAAGAGCTATCACTATCAAAAGAAAAAGTTGTTTCTGCTCCCAATGATTTTTTCTGCCAGGCAAGCACCAGTTCCGTTTCGCCCAGGCCGTTGGCGGCAGAGGAGAGATAAATGCCGTTTCTGCCAAAAAGCAATACCAGCTTCCCAGGCCTGGCCTGGGAAAGCTGTCCGATGGTGGTAATGCCCATGTCGGTTAATTTTTCCTCTGTTTTAATCCCTATACCGGGTAAATCGCCAATAGGCAACTTTGCCAGAAATGCTTTCTCTCCTCCTATAGCCACCACGGTTAATCCGTCCGGCTTTTGATAATTGGACGCCACTTTGGCAACGACTTTATTGGCGGCTATACCAATAGAGGCTGTTATGCCAATTTTTTTTTGAATATCCTGCTTGATTTTGGTTGCTAATGCCGGCAAATTTTCGTAATATTCCTCGAAACCATAAAAAGAAAGATAGGCCTCGTCTATTGATATAGGTTCAAGAAAAGGACTGTAGCTGCTTAAAATCTTATAAAAAGTTTTGGAAGCCAGATTATATTTGGAAAAATGCGGCTCGATGACTATGGCTTTTGGGCAAAGTATTAGAGCTTTATAAAGCGGCATGGCCGAGTGAATACCGTATTTTCTGGCTGTATAGGAGGCGGCGGCCACCACGCCCCGACGGGAGGGCTTGCCCGACGAAGCCTCGGCGAAGGCGGGACCGCCAACTACCACCGGTTTACCGGCCAGCTTTGGGTTGTCACGCTGTTCTATAGAAGCAAAAAAAGCATCCAGATCAACATGAAAGAGCATTAACCAAAGTATAATCCGAAAATAACCCAAACACAAGATAGTTTTTAATTTTTGTGGTAAAATATGTCTTACGGGTATGAAAAATGGTTTTTACAGTCCCAGCTTAGGCAGTATAGACGAAGAACGGGCAATTGACGATATTGTTGCTTTTGTACGCCAGGACAAAGACGCCTTTTATAATTTAGCCATAGGCACTGACTCTCATGGACAAGATCCTGCCAGTGTTTCGCCAGACAAGACTGTAGAGTTTGTTACAGCCGTAGTTATTCATCGCAAAGGCTATGGCGGAAAATATTTTTGGCAGAAAAAGACTGTGGACAAAATTACCACGCTTCGCCAGCGCATTTATATGGAAACCATGCTGTCGGTAAATTTTGCCCAGAATTTTATTCCCAAGCTTAAAATGGCCCTGACCAACGGAGAAAAATACGATCTGGAAATTCACATTGATGTGGGGGAAAAGGGGGAAACACGGGAGATGATCAAAGAAGTGGTGGGAATTGTAGTTGGTAATGGTTTTACCGCCAAAACCAAGCCTTATTCATATAGCGCGTCAAATGTAGCGGATAAGCACACCTAATTTTTATGATTTACGAACATTCGGCAGGGGGAATAGTTTTTAAACCTTCAAAAGGCAACATAGAAATTCTTTTAATTAAAGATAAAAATAACAATTGGACTTTTCCCAAGGGACTAATTGAAAAAAGTGAAAGCCCAAAAGAGGCGGCCAGACGGGAAATTGCCGAGGAGGCAGGATTAGAGGGGATAGTTTTAGTATCGGAAATAGATATAATTCACTATTTTTACCGCTTTCACGGCAAACTTATCAACAAAACAGTAGATTTTTTCCTTTTCCAGTATAAAGGAAGGAGAACTCCCCAGCCGCAGAGAAAAGAGGGTATCTCAGAGGCCAACTGGTTTGAGGTAAAAAAGGCTTTTTTAATTATGGGCTATCCCAAATCAAATAATCAGATTTTGGAGAAGGCCTTAAACTTAATTGAGCAATGAAAAATTTAGAATGGAATGAAGCCAAAGATATCAAAAAAGACATCAGTAAAATCCTGCGTGTTTTGGAATTTCCTCATATTAAAAAAGCAAGAATTTTTTGTTTTAGAACTTATGGTTCAAAATCCCGCTCCTATGCCCGCATCTGGTCGTTTCCCAAAATTTTTCAACTGGCATTGAGGGTGGCGCCAGCCTATGTAATAGAAGTTTTGGGAAAATATTATGATAAGCTCTCTGCCGATGAAAAGAAGAAAGTACTTATTCACGAACTTTTGCACATTCCGAAGAACTTTTCCGGAGCGCTTCTTCCCCACCGAAGCAGAGGAAGGCACCTGGGAAGGGAAGTGAACGGATTATTTGAGCAATACAAACGAGCGTCTAGTAGCTAGCGTCTAGCGCCTAGCGTCTAGTTATAACTTAAAAAGTTTTTAGTTGTAGTTTTACGTTTTGATTTTTGAGTTTTGATTTTTATATATGATAACTGTGCTTCATGGAGATGACACTATTGCCTCCAGGCAAAAGCTTACAGAGCTTAAAGCCAAATTTGCTGATTATGAGCAGGTGGGACTTATCGGTGAGGCGGCCGACCCTGCCGAAGCAATCCAGCTTTTTGAGGCAAATTCGCTTTTCAGCCTAAAAAAACTTATTATTCTGGAAAGATTTATTGAGACTAAAGATAAAAAAAAGCTGGCCCTCCTGTTTAATCTTTTTAAGAAAAATCGTGATTGTGAGGTAGTTTTTTGGGAGGCTAAGGAAATCAAAAAATCACTGTTTGATTTTTTCCCCAAACAAACCACGGTTTTATTGTTCAAAGAGAATCAACCGGTCTTTCGCTTTCTGGAAAGCTTGCGTCCGGGAAATACCAGGCAGATGCTCTCGCTTTTTCACCAAACGCTTAAAAATGAAGACGATCAGCGAATTTTTTATATGCTGGTTCGGCAATTTCGTCTGCTTTTGGCAATTGTCACTCACGGCAGAATTTCCGAAACCGGGCGATTGGCGCCGTGGCAAAAAGGCAGGCTGATGATGCAGGCAAAATATTTTTCTAATGAGAGACTAATAAAACTTTACCAAAAACTGTTTGTCATGGAAAAAGGCTTAAAAACCGGCACAAATGCCATGCCTCTTTCCCATGCCCTTGACCTTTTTTTGCTGGAGATTTAAGATATAATAATGGATATTAATCCGACAATTTTTAAAAGCTACGATGTCAGAGGAATTTATCCGCAGGATCTCAACGAACAAAATATAGTTCCCATAATTAAAGCAATTTATGCATATCTTAAGCCTGCAACTTTGGTGGTGGGTACAGATATGCGTGTATCATCGCCTTCTTTGACAAAGGTAGCCTTAGGAACTCTTGTCGAATTAGGAGCAAAAGTGATTGACGTTGGCGTACTCTCTACTCCCACATTTTATTTTTCGGTAGATCATTATGGATATGATGCAGGGATACAAATTACCGCCTCGCATAATCCCAAAGAATGGAACGGCATAAAAATAGTCAAGAAAGGTCCCAGCGGCTTAATTAAAATCGGCAAATCAACTGGACTTGAAGAAATCAAAGAGATGGCTTTAAAAGGTAAAAGTCTTCCTTTGACCGGTGGTGGAACTGTAGTCAAAAAAAATGGAATCTTAAAAGATGAGGTGGAAAATTCACTAAAAATTGCCGGAAATCCTCAAATCAGTAAATTTAAGATTGTGGCCGATGCCGCCAATGCCATGGGCAGCCAATATTTAGAAGCCCTATTTAAAAATATTCCTGTAGAGCTTATTCGAATGAATTTTACTCTTGACGGAACTTTTCCTGTACATCAACCGGATCCTCTTCAAAAAGAAACGTTGGTGGATTTACAAAAAAAAGTTATTAGCGAAAAGGCAGATTTTGGACTGGCTCCAGATGGAGATGGTGACAGGTTATTTTTTATTGATGAAAGAGGCAAAATTGTTGCTCCGACGATTATAACTTCTATTGTGGCAAAAGAACTGCTCAAAAAAAATCCTGGAGAACGAATTCTTATTGATATTCGTTATATTCTTACTCCAAAAAAGATTATTGAAGAAAGTGGTGGAAAAATGGTTATTACCAAAGTTGGTCATGCATATATTACCCAAGCCATGAATAAAACCGTTGGTATTTTTGCCGGTGAGTCATCTGCTCATTATTACTTTCGACAGACTGGCAATGCCGAGTCGCCAATGCCTGTTATTTTGATAATTCTAAAGGTTCTTACAGAAACCGGTAAAACGCTTTCACAGCTAGCCGAGGAATACAGAGGAAGTTTTGAGTCGGGTGAGATAAATTTCAAAGTTATTAATGGCCAAGAAATTATACAGGAGGCAAAAAATAAATATCGCGATGGACGTATAGATACTTTAGATGGCGTAGCGGTTGCTTACCCTAACTGGCGGTTTTTACTTCGTACTTCGAACACAGAACCACTTCTAAGATTAACCGTAGAATCCTACGACCAGTCGGTAATGGAAGAAAAAAGAGACGAACTAACAGCGTTAATCAAGTCTTTTACTAAACTATGACAGATGAATTAAAAGTTGCCATTGAAGCGGCAAGGATTGGTGCCAAAGTCGCGCTTAAATATTATGATAAAAATATTGAAGTTATTTTTAAGGAAAATGATAAAACCCCGGTGACAATAGCAGATTATGAATCTGAAAAAGCCATAAAATCTTTTATTTTAAAGAGATTTCCATCGGCGAATATTGTGGCGGAGGAAAGCGGTGGAAGTACCAGTAAAGATGAATTTTGGACAGTAGATCCCATAGATGGCACAAGAAGTTTTGCCAGAGGTATTCCTGGCTGGTGCGTGCTTATCTCATTCTTTAGGAAGGGAATATGCGAACTAGGCGTATGCCATTTCCCGATTTTCGAGCAAACTCTATATGCCAAACGTGGTGGAGGCGCGTACTTAAATAACAAACGTGTTCATGTTTCAAAGATTGATACGTTAAACAAAGCATATTTCGGGTTTGGAAATCCGAAGCATACCAAAAAATTGAATGCGGTAATGAGACTTGTTGGTGCTTCCGCAAGCACCAGAAGTTGGGAAGTAACATATGCGGCTTTTTTGCTTTCCCAAGGAAAAGTTGATATTGTTTATGATGAATATGCACAAATTTGGGATCGGGGACCATTTTGTGTAATCGTAGAAGAAGCAGGTGGCAAGATCACAAATCTTCAAGGAAAACCATTAACAATAGAAGGCCGCGGGTACATTGCCACCAACGGCCTACTGCATGATGAAGTAATCCGAGTTCTTAATCACTAACGATTATTCTATGAAACAACAACGTACACCTTGGAGGTGTATTAGATAGGACACCTCGGTATTCTACCTTTCAATAGCAATGTGTTTTATTTTATCCAGTTCTCTTTGATAATCGGCTTGATCAAATACGAAGCTTTTATATAACTCTTTCGCTTTAAAATTCGCCATAACTATTTGTATGTATCTAAATCAGTGAGGTCTTTAACCACAAAAGATGTAAAAGGATTTAGATGAATGTATCGGCTAAGATGAAGTAGTTGATTTTCATCCTCCACAAAAACAGCCTTGAACTGGCCTTGTAAAATGGGCCCAATTCTTTCGTGCTTTGTGTTGAAATACTTTGTATAGCTATTTTGAAAATCACCCATAAATTTAGAAATTCCATTATCCCTGTTCTGTTTTACTAAAAAGTGGAAGTGGTTTGGCATAAAGCAGTAAGAAATAAAATCGACATATTTTAGGCTTCTCTTTCTTAAATCCTTCAAGATTTTAAACCGTTCCTCTAAAGAAAGCAAAAGAAATTTAGAAAATCGGATTGGAATATCAACAAAAGAATAGAATTCAAATACTGATAAAGCGCGTGCATAATCTTTTCTATTAAGAAAGATTGGCTGTTTATTTACGCCACGATTAAAGATGTGATAGAACTGCCCAGTTACAAGCGGTGTTGTTCTAGCCGGCATACACTTAATATAATAGTAGATGTTATACCGAGGTGTCAATAGGAATACACCTCTAAGGTGAATTTTGCAGAATTTTGATTCAGAAGTATACTTTTGCCAAAAAAGGTGATAAATTATTTATTATGGGTAAACCACTTTTACTTAATGGCATCCAAGCTATCATTTTTGATATGGACGATTTGATGATCAATAGCCATCCGGTGCATATGGAAATATTTGAACAAGTGTTAAACAAATACGGCGTCTCACTTAAAAATCCCCAAAATACATTTCAACCTGAAGAGGAAAGCAAATTTTTTGGCAAAAAAATTATTGAGGCTTTAGATTTTTTTAGAGATAGATTTGGCTTGAAAGATAGAGTAGAATTAGAGGAAATGAATAAGGAATTTAATAGACTCCTCTCGCCAATCTTTGAAGAGTATGTTGAACCAATGCCTGGACTTGATACGTTAATTGTGTCTTTGAAAGGAAAATACAAACTTGCTCTCTCGTCTTCTTCAAAAAGGGACAAAATTAATTTAGTTTTGAGAAAGCTTCATTTAAAAGACGCTTTTGAGGCGATAGTTTCCGGAGAAGATGAAATAAAACATGGCAAACCGGCTCCTGATATTTTTCTCAAAGCCGCCGAAAAATTAAGAGTTTCTCCATCACAGTGCTTAGTTTTGGAGGATGCGAAAAATGGCGTTGAGGCGGCAAAAGCTGCCAGCATGCACGCGGTGGGGGTACATAATCAATTTACTTTTCAAAGATTAGGAATAAAACAAGATTTGCGCGCGGCGGATTTACAAGTTAACAGTTTGCATGAATTAACAAGTATGATATCATAAAGTCTATGATTGATTTAAATGACAAAAACGCCATTGCTGTCATTGATAAATCAAATGCCTATTCGTCTGTTATAAATCTTGCAAAGCAATGTCAGCAAGCCTGGGACGATACTCAAAAAATAATTTTCCCTACGGAGTACAAAAATATTGATAACATTGTGCTTTGTGGTATGGGCGGTTCTGCTTATGCGGCACTTATTATTAAAGCCTTATATGCGGACTCTTTGGCCGTACCGTTTGAACTGGTCAATGGATACAACTTGCCAAATTACGTCAACAATAAAACCTTAGTTCTTCTTTCCAGTTATTCGGGCTCGACAGAAGAAGTATTAGCCTGTGCAAAGGAAGCTCTAAACAGAAAGGCAAAGATTAGCGGTGTCTGCAACGGCTCAAAACTGGCAGAGTTTCTTAAAACAAATAACTTACCGGGTTACATATTTGAAGCAACACATAATCCGGCTAATCAACCTCGTTTAGGACAGGGTTACATGATTTTTGGCCATCTTGGTATTTTGGCAAAGATTGGTTTCTTCAAGCTCGATAGTGATACAGCTTACGAAGCCATTGCCTTTCTTGAACAAGAAAATAAAGAATCAGAGGAGCTTGCAAAAAATATAGCGCCAAATCTTGTTGGAAAAATACCGGTGATTGTCGCATCAGAGCATCTTTCCGGCAATGCACATGTGATGCGAAATCAATTTAATGAAACTGCAAAAAATTTTGCAGCCTATTCGCTCATTTCAGAGCTTAACCACCATCTTATGGAAGGTCTAAATAATCCAAAAGAAAGAATACTTATCTTTTTGTTTCTACAATCAAATCTCTATAGTCCTGTCATACAAAAGCGTTTTGAGCTGACAAAAGAAGTTATTGGAAAAAATAATTTAGAAGTCATTGATATGCCTGTTTTAGGAAATAATAAACTTGAACAAATGCTGTATGGCATATCGGTTGGCGGATATCTCACATTTTATCTGGCAATTTTGTATGGGCAGGATCCAAGCGTTATTCCCTGGGTGGATTTTTTCAAAGAAAAATTAGCTAAAGCCTAAAACCCCTCTTGTAAAATTATTAAAACTTCCGCATAATAGTTGTTGCGTGCTACCTATGAGTAGAAAATCTTTTGTTGTTTGGTTTGATGAGGTGGATAAAGAAGATATTCCGCTGGTAGGCGGCAAGGGAGCCAATTTGGGAGAGATGACCCAATACGGCATTCCCGTTCCTCCCGGCTTTATTATTACCGCACCCGGCTATTATCATTTTATTCGGGAGAACGAACTGGAAAAAGGCATCCGCCGATTTTTAGCACACTTAAACGTCGAAGATCCCAATTCTCTCAATCATGCTTCCATCGAGATAAAAAAAATGATTATGAAGGCAAATTTACCGCCGGATTTAGTCCGGGAAATTCTCAAAGGTTATCATAATCTTAGTCTTTCGCCCAAAAATCACTCATTGTCTCACAAAATACATAGGGTTTTGGAGGAAGCACTGGTGGCGGTGCGTTCAAGCGCCACGGCCGAGGATTTGCCTACCGCTTCTTTTGCCGGTCAGCAAGCCACCTTTTTGAATGTGGCCGGCGACGTTGAGCTTTTGCATAAGGTGAAAGCCTGTTACGCCTCGCTTTTTGAGGCGCGGGCGATTTTTTACCGGCATGAAAACGCCTTTGATCACTTTCGGGTGGGGATTGCCGTTCCGGTGCAAAAAATGGTTCAAGCAGATGTTTCGGGAGTGATGTTTACTATAGATCCAGTCAGTAATGACAAAAACAAAATAGTAGTGGAAGCTATTTTCGGCTTGGGGGAGTTGATTGTGCAGGGTACCATTACCCCCGATCATTACGAAGTGGAAAAAAAGACTTTAAAAATTACTAAAAAGCAGATAGAAAAACAAACTATTATGCTGGCCAAGCGGGGCAAAGAAACAAAGGAACTAGCGGTAGCTAAAACTAGTCAGAGCAAACAAAAAATCGGCGATAAACTTATCGAAGAAGTGGCAAAATTTGGTAGAAAAATAGAGCATCATTATTTTTTTCCCCAGGATATCGAATGGGCAGTTGAGGATGGAAAAGTTTATATTATTCAAACTCGTCCAATCACGACAATAAAAAGTCAAAAGTCAAAAGTCAAAAGTCAAAATGAAGATAAATTAGAAATTAGAAATTGGAAATTGGAAATTCTGCTGAAGGGGGATCCGGCCAGTCCGGGAATTGCCAGCGGTCCGGCCAGAGTGATCTTAAACAGTAGAGAAATAAACAAAATTAAATCCGGTGATATTTTGGTCGCGCCCAAAACAAATCCCGACTATGTACCGGCTATGAAAAAGGCGGTAGCTATTATTACCGATTATGGCGGTAGAACCTCTCATGCGGCTATCGTTTCAAGAGAACTGGGTATTCCGGCGGTAGTTGGTACGGATAATGCCACCAAAAAAATCAAAACGGGGCTGGTAGTTTCTGTAAACGGCGCCACCGGGGAAGTATTTAAGGGCGCCGTAGCCAGGGGAAGGACGACCAGTATAAAAATAGACATGCCACAGTTTCGTCCGCATAGAAAAACCGCTACCAAGCTGTATGTTAATCTGGCCCAGATAGATCGGGTTGCGGAAACAGCCCAGCTTGATGTTGACGGAGTGGGGCTGCTGCGGGCGGAATTTATGATTGCGGGAATTGGTATTCATCCCAATAAAATAATCCAGGATAGAAAACAAAATGTGTTCATTAAACAATTATCCGAAAATTTGAGAACATTTTGTGAACATTTTCACCCAAGACCGGTGGTATATCGGCTTTCCGATCTTAAAACCAACGAATACAGAAATCTCAAAGGCGGGACCCAATTTGAGCCGCAGGAAGAAAATCCCATGATTGGTTTTCGGGGAGCCTACCGTTTTATCAAAAATCCGTCCACTCTTAAGCTGGAAATAGATGCCGTCAAAAAAGTTCGCGATGAGATGGGTTTTAAAAACCTCTGGGTGATGATACCATATATACGTACGGTGGACGAATTAAGAAGAATTAAGAAACTTATCCATTCTTTTGGACTCTTTCAGAGTGCTTCGTTTAAGCTGTGGATGATGGTGGAAATACCTTCCAATGTAATTCTAATTGAGGATTTTTTGAAAACCGGCATCGATGGTGTTTCCATTGGTTCAAACGACTTAACCATGTTAACTTTAGGAACAGACCGCGACAATAGTGAGCTGGCCAATGTATTTTCCGAAAAAGATCCGGCCGTAATTGCTTCTTTGGAAAAAGTTATCAAAGCCTGTCGTAAGCATCAGGTTTCTTCATCAATTTGCGGGCAGGCGCCTTCCACATACCCTGAATTAGTCAAGCAATTGGTTAGTTTTGGCATTACTTCAATATCGGTTAATCCCGATGCGGTTTCGGATGTGCGGGAAAAGATCTATGAAACGGAAAGGGATATATGGCGAAAGTGACTAAAGTTGGCGCCCGGGAAATTTTAGACAGCCGGGGCAATCCAACGGTTGAAACGACAGTTTTGCTGTCGGACGGAAGCTGGGGTGTTTCTTCGGTGCCAAGCGGCATATCAGTCGGGAAGTATGAGGCGGTAGAGCTTAGAGATCGAGATCCTAACCGCTTTGGAGGGCTGGGAGTATTAAAAGCCGTTGGCAATGTTAATATGGTAATTGCCCCAAAATTACTTGGTTTTGATCCGATCAAGCAAAAAGAAATAGACATGGTGATGATGGGACTTGATGGTACCGAAAATAAAGGGAAACTCGGCGCCAATGCCATTTTAAGCGTTTCCCAGGCTGTGTGCAAAGCCGCCAGTATGAGCTTGCGAACTGGGCTTTTTCAGTACATCGGCAAACTGGCAGGGGAGTACGGTTTGACAAATACTGCCAGCCGCATTCCCACTCCCATGCTTAATATTGTTAACGGCGGCAAACACGGGGCCGGCAATCTGGATTTTCAGGAGTTTATGGTAATCCCCTCTTCTAATAAAAAGTTTTCCGATGCCCTCCACATGGGAGTGGTAATCTATAACGCTCTGCGCGACGTTTTGATATTTAGAAACGCCATTCATTCCATAGGAGATGAGGGCGGTTTTGCTCCCAATCTTTTTACCAATTCGGAGGCTTTTGAAGTGATTGTGGAAGCGGCTAAAGCTAGCGGAGCCAGACTTGGCTATGATGTATTTTTTGGTCTTGATGCGGCCGCCTCCTACTTTAAAAAAATGGGCGGATATCAGCTAAAAGACAGGCCACAGCTATTTTCGACCGATCAGCTGGTAGATTACTACAAAACTCTTGTTTCTACCTATCAAATCCTGGTTCTGGAGGATGCTTTTGAGGAAGATGATTGGGAAGGCTGGGTCAAGCTAACCCGCGAGCTTT
Organism: Candidatus Microgenomates bacterium; assembly: GCA_016182055.1. Taxonomy (GTDB): domain Bacteria; phylum Patescibacteriota; class Microgenomatia; order Levybacterales; family JACOYD01; genus JACOYD01. Next base: position 14,261 of record JACOYD010000031.1, read on the forward strand.
CGGATAAACTGCTGATTGTGGGAGATGATCTTTTGGCCACCAACAAATCACGCCTGACCCGGGCTATCTCGGAGAAAGCGGCCAATGCCATTTTGGTAAAGCCAAATCAAATTGGTACAGTTTCGGAAACGCTGGCTCTGATAAAGCAGGCGCGGCAAGCCAATTTTCGTATTATCGTTTCTCACCGAAGCGGAGAAACCAATGATAGTTTTATTGCCGATTTTGCCGTGGGAGTTTCCGCCGATTATATCAAATTTGGCGCTCCGGCCAGAGGCGAACGGGTAGCTAAGTATAATAGGCTTTTGGAAATTGAACAAAGTTTTGTATGACGGCACCTGTTGTTTTAATTGTGCTTGACGGTTGGGGCTATTCAAAAGCAAAAGAAGGCAATGCTATTGAGACGGCCAGCTTACCAAACTATCGCCGATATCTGCTTTCCTATCCTCACACACTGCTTTCTGCTTCAGGAGAGGCAGTAGGTTTGCCCAAGGGCGAAGTGGGCAATACCGAAGTAGGTCATCTAAATCTGGGGGCCGGCAAAATTGTTTATCAGGACCTGCTTCGCATCAATATGGCGATTGTTGACGGCAGTTTTTTTCAAAATACCGCTTTTTTACAAGCCATAGAGCATGTAAAAAAGCATCAATCAAAACTGCATATCATGGGATTAATCGGCGAGGGCGCCGTACATGCTTCAAATGATCACCTTTTTTCGTTGGTTCGTCTGTGCAAGGAGAAAGGCGTAGAGCGACTTTTTCTTCATCTGTTTACCGACGGCCGCGATTCATTGCCCACCTCTGCCATGTATTTAATACAAACTGTAGAGGAGTTTTTAAAAAGGGAGGGTATTGGCCAAATTGCCAGCATTATTGGCAGATATTATGCCATGGATCGTGATAACAGGGTGGAGCGAACCGCCAAATCGTATGATCTTTTAACCGCAGGGATTGGAGAACGCTTTCACTTTGGCCGCGAAGCTATTGAACAACAGTATGCCAAAGGTTTAACGGATGAATTTATGCCGCCTCTTGCCATTACCGATGAGTCTGGTACACCCAGAGCAAAAATTGCCGATAACGATGCAGTTATTTTTTCTAACTTCAGAATTGACAGACCTCGGCAACTAACCAGAGCTTTAGTTAAAAGTTCAATTAAAAATCTATTTTTTGTGACGATGACCGAGTATGAAAAAGGACCGGCTGTTTCCGGTATTGCTTTTCCTCCTGTTAACGTAACAAAACCCCTGGGACTGCTTTTGGAAAACAGGGGAATTTTACAGCTGCGGGTGGCCGAAACGGAAAAAGAGCGTTTTGTGACTTACTATTTTAATGGACAAAGGCAACAGCCGTTTCATGGAGAAGACAGGCTTATTATCCCCTCCGCTAAAGTTCCTACCTATGATCTTAAACCGGAAATGTCGGCTTATGAAATTACCGATGCTGTTATTAAAAAATTATCCAGTAATTTATACGGTTTTGTGCTGATTAATTTTGCCAATGCCGATATGGTGGGGCATACCGGCGTGTTTGATAAGGCGGTTGCAGCTTGTGAGGTAATTGATAAATGTTTGGAAAAAATAGTTACCAAGGTGCTTGAACTTGGCGGGACTTGTATTATTACGGCAGATCATGGTAAGGTGGAAGAGTTGGGCGATAGTGCCAAAGGGACTGTTATCACCGAACATACCAAAAATCCGGTCCCGGCTATATTTATTAATAAATCATTTCGACCAATGACTATACCCATGGGAATTTTAGCAGACATTGCTCCTACCTGTCTTTATTTGCTTGATATCCCACAGCCGCCCGACATGACGGGAAAAAATTTGCTTTCCGAAATATAAATAAGTTTGTTTTATGACTAAAATGAAAATAAAAATAATTCAAAAGGCAAAAGTTCCATTCGACAAGTCTTCGACTCCGAGGTCGCTCAGACTCGAGGAGCTCAGGACAGGCAAAAATCAAAAGTTTAATTTAGAAAATTATGAAAAAGTGTATAAAAGCTTTCGCTGGGATGACTTTAAGAAAGAATTAACCCTTTTTAGGAATGACAGAATAAATGCGGCGTATAATGCCATAGACCGGCATGTTGAAAGCGCGAGGAAGAATAAAGTGGCCCTTTATTTCGAGGCAGAGGACGGAACAAAACAAAAATTCACCTTTTTTGATCTCTCACTGTTGTCAAATAAAATGGCGAATCTTTTGCGCCAAAAGGGGATTGCAAAAGGGGATAGGGTGTTTATTTTTCTGCCCAGAGTTCCCAGTTTGTATATAAGTTTTCTGGGAATTCTTAAAATTGGGGCCATTGCCGGTACTCTTTTTTCCGCCTTTCAAGAACAGGCCTTGTTTGACAGATTAGCAAACAGCGGGGCTAAAATCGTTATTACCAATACTCTGCTGGGGGAGCGGGTGGAAAAAATAAAGCACAAACTTCCCCGTTTGCAGGAAATAATTTACGTAGACAGCGAAAGTTACCAAAAAAAACTGGCAGAGGTAAGCGATACGGCCCATATTGCACAAATGCATGCCAATGATGCCGCTTTTATGCTCTATACCTCTGGCACCACCGGCAAACCCAAGGGGGTTGTCCATCGCCATCTGGCAATTTTGCAAGAACACCTGACGGCCAGGTGGGTGCTGGATATTCGGGATGAAGATATTTACTGGTGTACGGCAGATCCCGGCTGGGTGACCGGTATTGCCTATGAGATTTTGGGGAGCTGGAGTAATGGCGCCTCCACCGTAGTTTTTGAGGGGCGGTTTGACCCGGCCCGCTGGTATAAAATTTTGCAGGATTATAAAGTAACGGTATGGTATACGGCTCCCACGGCGGTACGGATGCTGATGGCGGCAGGGGGTGCACTTGTCAAAAAATATGATTTAGCAAATCTTCGTCATTTAGCCAGCGTGGGCGAGCCGCTAAATCCCGAAGCAATTTTTTGGGGAAGGAGGGTTTTTGGACTATCCTTTCACGATAACTGGTGGCAGACGGAAACCGGCGCGATTATGATTGCCAACTATCCCTGTTTACCGATTAAACCGGGTTCGATGGGCAAACCGTTTCCCGGAGTAATTGCGGCTATTGTTGATGATAACGGCAACAAACTTGGCATAAATAAGGAGGGTAATTTGGCGCTTAAGCCCGGCTGGCCCAGCATGATGAAAACTATTTGGCGAAGACCTCACAAGTACAGGAGCTATTTTTTAAAAGGGTTGGCTGCTAGCCATGAGCGAGCGAAGCGAGTCGAATGGTATATTTCCGGCGACCGGGCTTACCAGGATAAGGATGGATATTTCTGGTTTATCGGTAGAGCCGATGATGTTATTAAGACTTCCGGTGAAAGAGTGGGTCCGTTTGAGGTGGAATCGGCCTTGGTGGCTCATCCGACTGTGGTTGAAGCAGGTGTAATCGGCAAACCGGACGCGGTGCGCGGGGAAATTATCAAAGCTTTTGTAGTTCTTAAAAAAGACGTTAAAACTTCAGAGAAGTTAAAAGCAGAGCTGTCGGAGTTTGTCAAAAAACATCTGGCCGGCCATGCCTATCCCCGCGAAATAGAATTTATTGACAAGCTTCCCAAAACCAGAAGTGGTAAAATCATGAGGCGTGTCTTAAAAGCCAAAGAAATGGGTCTTCCCATTGGGGACACTTCAACCCTCGAAGAATATTAAGTAATACCGCAGGTGTCATCGTAAGACACCCCAAGGGTGTAATCGAAAGTTATTTGAAGTATTAAATTTTTCTTTTCTTCAACCACCATTTTTTAAGAATTCCGTAAGTTTGCGTAGACAATAAATAAAGAATTGATCCGACTAGGGCTTTACCAAGCGGTTGGCTCTCTGTAATAAGTAGCATTAAAACATATGCCAGTATAAAGGTGACAACTGCTATAAAAATATTTCTGGTCAGACTCGTTTCCCAAGCTTTATCAGCCTCGACTCGTTGATTGCGAGTCTTAATTGTCTCTACTTCCTGTTGCAGTGTTTTTATTTCGCGCTCTATGTTCATTAATGCCATAATATCACAAATTCGCCTTTGGGGTTAACTTTTTGAAAGTGAGCTAGTGAGTCAGAAATTTTTTCGCGTCTCACCTCTTCATGAATTTTGGTCAGCTCCCGGCAAATAACTACGTCTATATCGCCAAAAGCATCAAGCATCTCCTGCAAAGTCTTTACCAATCGATGCGGCGCCTCAAACATAATAATAGTTACTCTATTACTAGACTGTAATAGAGTGAGTCTATGAAATAATTCCTTTCGGTGGCCGGGTTTTTTGGGCGGGTAGCCTACAAAGAGAAATTTATCGGTTGGCAGACCGCTAACAGTTAAAGCAGCAATAACAGATGACGGTCCGGGGATGGATTCAACTTTTATTCCC
>JACOYD010000032.1 GCA_016182055.1 Candidatus Microgenomates bacterium
TATTTACTTCAATAAGAAATATCAACGCGTGTGTTCTCTTTTTCAAAATAAATATAAAGCCGCCCTTATTGAAACCGAATCTTATCTTCTTCACCTTTCACGATACATCCACCTTAATCCAATTAATATCTTGAGTCCATCAATCGATTTTATAGATTTCTCAAGTTACCACTATTATTTAGGTAGAAAGGAAGCAAGCTGGATTAAACCGCAGGAAATTCTTGGCTATTTCCGTAATGCCCAACGAAAGGGCTTAAAAGATGTTCTATCTTATCAAAGCTTTGTTGAAGACTATAGTCAAGAATCAACAGAGCTACTTGGCGAATTAATTCTGGAAGATGAATTGTGAGTACGTTATGTTATTAAGGTTTAAATTATTAAGGTCGGACCTTGACATAAGGTCCGACCTTGCTATACTTGTTATATTAATAATCGTCTAATAAAACTATGAAGTTTTTGGTTTTCCAACATGTCCTTCATGAGCATCCGGGACTTATAGCAAAGTTTGCAAAAGCAAATAATATCAAATTAGATATTGTTGAGTTGTGGAAACCGTATAAAATTCCAATAATTTCAAACTACGATGCACTTATTATTATGGGCGGGCCAATGGGTGTGTATGAAAACAAAACACAGTACCCTTCTAAAAATGACGAGATAATTGCAATTAAACAAGCTCTAAATAACATTCCAATTCTTGGATTTTGCTTGGGAAGTCAGCTGCTTGCCTACGCTCTGGGGGCCGATGTCCATCCCAATATAAAAGACGGCAAAAGAGTAAAAGAAATAGGATATTGCAGTGTTAATTTGACAAACAACGGCAGAAAGGATTCCCTTTTTAAGGGATTTTCTTCGCCGATAAAAGTTCTTCAGTGGCATGGCGATGCTTTTGAACTACCAAGGAGTGCAAAATTATTGGCTACTTCTCCACTTTGCCAAAATCAGGCATTTTCATATAAAAATGCGTACGGACTGTTATTTCATTTTGAATTTACACCGGAAATGGTTGCAAAACAAATAGAACTAGATAGAAATTGGATTCACCAAAATCATGAAATCGATGAAAACCAGCTTCTGAAAGAAACGAAAATAACTGCAAAGATTATGGAGCAACAATGTCAAAAGCTTTTTGCCAACTTCTTATCTATTGTCCAATCAAGAAAAAGCTAAAACTAAGGCACATTAAGGTCCGACCTTATGTCAAGGTCCGACCTTAACTAAAACATGGGTGGCGAAAACTAATTTTTATCTGAATTTAATCTTCGGGAGAAATAACCATTTGCTCTTCTACCCATTTAGGATTATCAAAAGCAGAATTCAAAACCTCTCGTAACTGCCTTCTTTCTCTGCTATTTCCTGGAAGTCCTCCGGAAAAAGTTTGTTCCCGACCGGAAACTGTTAATCGTCTTCCTCCATTCCCTAAAGTATGTGATATAACAACTTGCTGTCTGCTGTCTGTGATTGGATGAAATGCAACTGACAAAGAGGCTTGACCATCGGCCGCAAAATCAAATTTAGGAGTATCAATTTCTGCTCCTCCCCACCTTGCTATTGCCACCCCTTCGACAAGCGGCAGAATTCTTTTAAGTCCTTTGGCAAGCCATAACTGCGCCCTTCCGCCGTCTTCAACTGGTTGTATCAATCGTCTAATCTGCTCTATTTCAACACTTCTAGGCATGGACGTATTATACCAGCCTTGTCAAATTATTGCGTCACTCCCTAATTTCTCTGTCTTAAAAACCACCCGATTAAAAAGTCTACCTTTTTAAAACTTATAGAAGAATTGAACAAAGTTGGAAATTAAAATCAAGAAAAAAACTATGGCGTAGGAAACATAGGTCTATGTTTGGCTGCAGGTTTTGATACTTCCAGCTGCCGTTGTTTTTTTGATGGGCGATCTTGAGAAATATACCCTCGTCTCACAAGTGCTTCTCTAAATTCTACATCATCTCTATCTCTCCAATTTTCTTCTCCCGGAGCCTCGTTTCTCTGACGCTTACTCTCTGCTACCCATTGAGCCATTTGGCGAAAATTCTGTTCAACCTCTTCACGACCCAAACTCAATTCTAAAGAATGATAAATTTCTCCCATTCTACCTACCAACTCGCTAAGTGACAATCTGGCATGGTCCGCGATAAATCGTTCGACTAGTTCTCTTACTTGTTCTGGAGAACCCGGAGGAGGTTCATATCGTCCCTGATCAGCACCAATTATTTTTTCAAGAGTACCTTTAGGTCCTACAGAAGATAATCCTTCTCCTGACGAAGTTTCTCCCATACAGTACAAGTGTATAGCAACTACTCAAATATGTCAATCATGATCCCCTAAAAGTAATTTATCCAATCTACCCATTTCTTGCATTTTTTGGTTAGCTTATTTTAAGATTGTTAAATTCTTAAAAACAAACATATTTTTTGAAGCTAAATTATTTATTTTTGTTTGACCAATGGCAGAATATCTTCTTTCGTAAGAAGTCGCGACTGCGAACAGTTTGCGACCATTGCTACGCTTGGCATGTGGGAAAATCCTATATATTCAACAATTTTCCCTTTTTCGCGTGCTTTTTTAATTGCCGGTGCGAGATCCGTATCCGAAGAAACAAGGATAATTCGGTCTGCTATATTCTCGTAAGCAGTTACTAACATATCTACCGCTATTTGCACATCAACGCCCTTTTCATGATAAGCGCCACTACTTTTTAACAGATACCCGAATTGATAAGAAACTTTATGTTTCTTGAGATTTCCCAACAGCTTCTGTTGGGCGTCAAACAATTTTTCGGTTTTTGCCGATCTGTCTTGCCTGATCCGACCAACATAATAGCATACGCTAGCAATTTTATTAAACCGGGCAATATGGCTAGCGAATTTAGTGAAGTCAAACGAAAGAAGATTGTGGAGCTTTAAGTCCTTAAGTTTGAAATAAAAATTGCTTCCGTCAATAAGAATTACACATTTTTGCTTCATTCATTGATTCTACAACAAAAAATAAAGCCCTGCAAATGTCTTGCGACCTCACAGGGCGATTTAGTATCTTTAGATTATCACAAAATAAAACAATAGTCAATAGCGGTATCGAGACTTGTGAGGCTAATTTCTCTGTCTCAAAAATGCGGGAATGTCGAAGACGTCGTCTTCTTCATCATCAATAGGCTTTCTGTCTTCTTCTTTTCGCATTTTATCAACAGGCGTTTCTCTAACTGGCTCCGATAATTCTTTTAATCTCTGCTTTGCCTCATCAAAACCGGTGGCAATCACGGTAATTTTTATCTGATCGCGCATGGAATCATCTATGGTAGCCCCAAAAATAATATTGGCGTCGGGATCTGCCGCTTGTGCTATCAGCTTAGCCGCCTCATCCACCTCGCTCATGGAAAGATCAGGCCCGCCAATAATGTTAAACAATACTCCCCGCGCTCCTTCAATTGTTACCTCAAGAAGCGGCGAGGCAATGGCGCTTCGGGCCGCAGTCTGGGCTCTGTTTTCACCCACGCCGGTGCCAATTCCCATTAAAGCCGAACCGGCATCGGTCATAATGGTTCGGACGTCGGCAAAATCTACATTAATAAGTCCGGGCATGGTAATTAAATCGGAAATCCCCTGCACTCCCTGACCCAAAACCGAATCGGCTACTTTGAAAGCCTCAATCAAAGAAAGTTTTTTATCAACCACTTCCAAAATGCGCTGATTGGGAATAACAATTAAAGTATCCAGCTTGTCTTTGATATTTTCCAGACCTTCTTCTGCCGCCACCATCCGCCTTGTCCCCTCAAACATAAACGGCTTGGTTACCACAGCTACGGTAAGAGCTCCCAAATCTTTGGCTATTTTGGCAATAATGGGGGTGGCTCCGGTTCCCGTACCCCCTCCCATGCCGGCTGTCAAAAATACCATATCCGAACCTTCCAGAATATCTTTGATTTTTTCCGCACTTTCTTCCGCCGCTTTTTGGCCAATTTCCGGATTGCCGCCGCTGCCCAACCCTTTGGTAAGATTTTCTCCAATTTGAATTTTCATGGGTGACTGACAAACAATAAGGGCCTGGGCATCGGTATTAACGCCTATAAAGTCAACACCCTGAATAAGATTTAGAGAAATCATGGAATTTATGGCATTGCATCCTGCCCCACCTATTCCCACCACGCGAATTTTGGCAAAATTAGGAGTTTGCGGTTTGATTAACATATACTTTTGCGGCAATGCTATCACAAAAAAAATCCCTTTGCAACCCCCCAGTTAAAAATATTACGGCAGAAAAGATTTAATCAAATCAAAAGCGCGGCCGCCCAGCTTCTTAAGAGGCAGGGAAACCGGCAGAGAAGGCAGGCCAAAACCACCAAACGTGCTTTTTATTCCCTCTTTTTTGGCAAAGTGCAAAAGACCAATGGCGGTAGAGGCAGCCGGGCTTTCTATTTCGTCAATAAGACCCGTCATATTGGTTGGTTGGCCAATCCGAACCGGCATAGACAGCATGCGCTTGGCCGCCTCCGAAAGAGAAACTGTTTCTGCTCCTCCTCCGGTTACCACCACCCCGGCCGGGGTTTGTCCGCCAAAACCGCTTCTTTTAATTTCCAGACCAATCATGGTAAAGATCTCGTTTAATCTTGGCTTGATAATTCCCTCTATTAACGTTTTCTGCGATACTTTTTTTACCTCTTCCTGCAAATGAAGTTCTTTTAAGTCTATTTCGTCCGGTTTTTCCCCGGCCTTTTTTTCTTCTTCAGGCGGCAAAATTACCCGCTTGGGCTTTTGACTTAAAAACAATTTAATTTTCTCCGCGCTCTCCAAAGAAACGCGCAAACCAATTGCCAAATCATTGGTAATGTGGCGAGCGCCGATTGGCAAAACTGCCGAATAAGAAAGAGCGCCTTCGATAAAAATGCAGATATCCGTAGTTCCCGCTCCAATATCCACCATTACCACACCCAGCTCTTTTTCCGTATCGGACAACACCGCCAGGCTTGAAGCAAATCCGCCAAAAACCACTCCCCAAACATCAACGCCTACTTCCGATGCCGCTTTGACAATGTTTCGTACCGAGGTCGAGTTGGCGGTAACAATATGAGTGTCTACTTCCAAACGCACGCCGGTCATCCCCACCGGATCTTTTATCCCGTCCTCTCCGTCAACTGCAAAGCCCCGCGGCACTACATGAAGAATTTCGCGCGAGGAGGAAAGAGAAATAGCCCGCGCCGCCTCTATAACTCTACGTACATCCTCCCGGGTAATTTCTCTGTCCGGATCGGATACCGCCACCACTCCCCGGGAATTTTGGCTTTCAATATGGGCGCCTCCGATAGAAACGTACCCTCCCGAAACAGAAACGCCGGCCATCCGCTCCGCCGCCTCCAAAGAAGCATTGATACTGCTCATGGCTTCATCGATATCAACAATTTGGCCTTTGCGCATGCCGGCCGCTTTGACTTCCGCTACTCCTGCTACATTTATTGGCAAATCCGCTGCAACTTTACCAATAATGGTGACAATCTTGGATGTACCTACGTCAATACCTACGGCAATTTTATCCTTTGTCATAGAATTTAGTATACCACAAGCGGATCAGAAAACCGCAAGTCAACTTTTTGAGCCTTCCTCCCCTCTATTGTAAGCTTGTTGAGAATGATTTGTAAAGAACTTACTTGCACCGATAAATCTAAGCGGGCATCAAACCACACCTCGGTATAAAGAGGGGGAGAAAGCTTTACCAAAATAGCAGAATCGCTGGCTATGGCATTGCCCTCAAATTTGATATTCTTTTGCCCTAAAATTTCCTCAACTAAAAACTGCGGATTACTTTCGGGCAGGGGGGTGACAATTTCTTTTTTCAGGTTTTTATTGATGTTTCCAACAACAGCTAAAATAATCACGGCAATTAGCACCAAAAGAAAAATTAAGCCAACCACAAATTGATTACGCTGTTTTTTCATAAGCCCGAACGTTTTTAAGTACTTTTAAGATATTTTCCCGAGCATTACCAATGATAAGGCTTTTTGCTTTTAAGCTGTGGTGCTGATTTTTTTTGCTAATCATCTCGTCAATGGCAGAAAGTAGAACCTTATTTGTCAGTGTTTTTTGCGGCAAAACTTTTGCCAGTCCGGTTTTCTCCGCCAGCTCTGCATTTTGTTCCTGTTCGGAGGCACCGGCCCAGGATAGCGGAATAAAAATAGCCGGTATACCAAATGTTAAAACTTCATACACGGTATTTGCGCCGGAACGGCCTATCAAAAGCGAAATATGGCGGTAAATCCAGGCCAGCTCCTGAACCTCAAACCAATTCTTAAAAATGTAGCGCTCCTTTAATTTTGCCGGCAATTTGGGGGCAAAACTTCCGCCGGTTTGATGAATAACAATATATTTTTGCAGCAAACGGGGAAGAATTGAGGAAATTGCCTCGTTGATATATGCCGATCCGCCGCTTCCTCCGTTGATGTAGATAATTGGCAAGCCTAATTTTATGGGGAAAGGTGGTTTTTGACCGGAAAAAAAAAGTTCTTTTCGAATAGGATTACCTGTTAAAACAGTTTTTTCTTTGGGAAATTGCCACAAAGACTCCTTAAACGTGACGCAGATTTTTTTGGCAAAATGGGCAATGATTTTATTGGCCAGACCTGCCCGAATAGTCTGCTCATGCGTTATCACCGGTATTCTCAATATAAAGGCCGCCAAAGCTACCGGCAGGGCCACGTAGCCGCCAAAAGAAAGAACAATATCCGGTCGGTAGCCAATTAAAATAAGAAAAGACTGGAGAAATCCCAAGGGAAACTTAAGCAGAGCCGGCAGCGTATAAAAAGTCCATCTTCGCTGAAGACGGCCTGCAGAAATAACTCTAAAAGGCAGACCTAATTTTTGAACAGTCTGGTACTCAAAAGAAAAAGAGCTATCGCCCTCATAGGCATGCTTTCTAATCACAAAAAGCAGGGAAAATTCTTTTTGCAAAATTGGCACCATCGCCCAGGCAGGGGTAAAATGGCCTCCGGTAATTACCAGTTTCATACAGATCTTTTTGAAATATTTAATAGAATGCCTATCGAAACAAGTGAGATAATCAGGGAAGAGCCACCATAGGAAATTAAGGGAAGCGGTATACCGGTAAAAGGCAATAGAGCTACCTGGGCGGCCAGATTAATAGTCACCTGTATGGCCAAAAAAGAGGTGATGCCGCCGGCTAACAGTTTTCCAAAAGCGTCGGGAGCGTTTTTGGCAATCATAAAACCGGCCAGCAGGATAAACAGAAAAGCGCCCACGATAACGGTGGCTCCCAAAAACCCCAGCTCTTCCGCTATTATGGCAAATATTGAATCCGTGGTGCTCTCCGGCAAATAGGCGTATTTTTGAAAAGATTTGCCCAAGCCCACCCCGGTCAGACCACCGCTGCCTAGAGCGAAAAGAGTTTGGCGAATATGGTAGGAAGCGCCTTCCGGATCGGACTCCGGCTGCAAAAAGCTGATCAGACGGGCAAATCGATAAGGAGCAATTTTTATCAGCACAAAAAGACTACTTATAAAAACCGGTATCATGATAAAAAAATGCCAAAGGGCAGCGCCTGAAAGAAAATATAAAACTAAAGCAGTGACCCCCAAAACTACACTAGTGCCCATATCCGGTTCCAGCATAATAAGCCCTAAAATAAGACCTAAAAGAAGCGAAAAAGCTAAAAGTCTGCCTTTCTCTTTTGTAGAAAACCATGAAGCAAGATATATCACCAGACTAAGTTTGGCAAATTCAGCCGGCTGTAAAACAAAAAATCCAAAATTAAGCCAGCGTGATGCCCCCAATGCTTTTATACCAAGTCCGGGAATAAAAACCGCCATCAAAAGCCCAATCGTTCCAATCAAAAGAGGCAAAGCCAATTTCTGCCAAACATGATAATCGATAAAAGAGAAAACCAGCATCAGGAAAAAACCCAAAGCGGCAAAAACAGCCTGGTCGCGGACATAGTGATATTTATCGGCGAAATCCCTTTCGGCTACCACCACCGAGGCATTGTAAACCATCATCAGTCCGAAAATGACTAAAAAAAGAACTACCAGAAAAAGCCAGATGTTAAATTTAGCCGCTTTTGGCATGTTATCAACTTGCAGTAGCTAAGAATAGTCCGATAATGGCAAGTAAAAAACCGGTAATCCAAAATCGCATGACTATTTTAGGCTCCTCCCATCCTTTACTCTGCAGATATAAATGCAGCGGAGATACCGGCAGTATCTTAAAACCCAAAAATTTTTTGCTGGCCAACTGTATCATCGAAGAAGCGACTTCCACGACAAAAACACCTCCTATTACAGCCAAAACAATCATTCGTCCCGTCAAAAGACCAACGATGCCAAGCGTTGCTCCCAGCGCCAACGCTCCGGCATCACCCAGCCAAATTCTGGCCGGAAAAATATTAAAGTAAAGAAAGGCAATCACGCTGCCAATAAGAATAGCAATAAAAATAGCCAATCCCTGATCAAGTTGAGCCCCGCCGCCTGCCTGGGTAATAATCCAGAAACTGGCTAAACAAATCAGAAAAAGCCCGCTGGATAAACCGTCAAGTCCGTCGGTAATATTAAAAGCATTGGTGAAGGAAACAATTACAAAAGCGGCCAAAGGAATAAAAAATGGCCCAATTGGCAGAGCCCCTATAAAGTGAATATAAATAAAATCAAATCCCAGCTGTGTGTAAAAAACAACAGCGATAATAAGAGCCAGTATCCACTGAAGGATAAATTTAGTGCGAAAAGATAAACCGGACACGCCGTTTTTCTTCCAGTCAATTTTTTTAGCATCGTCATAAAGCCCTAAAAGCCCAAAGGACAGCATGCCGAAAAGCAACACAAAAAGCTCCCAAGGTTTAACGGCAACTCCCAAAACAGCATATGCCCAAACGGTCAGCAGAGTAGTTATGATAATAATGAGAATACCTCCACCCACCGGCGTGCCCGCTTTCCAGGAGTGGAAACGGTCAAAAACCGGAGTTGGCTTCTTAAATATGTCAGTTGTTTTCTGCCTCTGCCTGCGAAACTTGAGCCTATATAGAAAATTAATAAAAGGCACTATCAGAAGGCTGGTTAAGAAAAATGATAGGATAGCAAGTCCCAATGCCTGTGTCATAAAGTATAACTAGAATTATACCACGAAAAACAGGAAACTTGCTAACTTACTGCAATCCCGATACCAGAAGAACCAATACCACAAAAATAAAACCTACGGCGATATACCCATAGGATGGATGAGCATGATGCCAGACTGGTTGCACCCGACGCACTGATTTTGCTCTCTTTGTCTTTTTTCTCATAAATTCACCCCCTTTAGAAACTGTTTCCGATTTAATCGGAATTACAGTTTCTTAAGTCCACCGAAGCGCTCCTCGCTTGCATGGATGTAAACCTTGAAGCGAGGTAAGCGGAGGCGGACCCTACCTACTTTCATCTTAGAACAAATAATTTAAGAAATGCAATAGGCAAAAAATATGACCGGCATATTGCTTTTTAGTATTACTCGTTCAACTCAGCTACTACTCGCGCTGGTGCTCCATCAATTTGTAACTTTATTGGAAGAGCATAAACTCTAAATTCTTTTCCTCTTAATTCTTTTAAATTCGTTAAGTTCTCAATAATTAAAATATCGTTTTTTAGTAAAATTCTATGAACCGGAAATGGTTCGTAATCGGGACTGCACATATCAACCCCAATCATTTTTACTTTTTTCTTTATCAAAAAGTTGGCGATGTCTTCAGTTATAGCGGGGTAATCATTATAGTATTCAGTTTGATAATAAATAGCGCTCATACCGGTATGAAATAAAACAATATCGCCTTTTTGAATATCAGCTTTCTTAATTTGCTCTAAATCAAACTTTTTATCAGAAACTTTAATATAAACACCTCTACCGGCAAATCTATCAATTGTAATTTTATCCAAACTTTTACCGCCCTTTACCATATGCCTTGGTGCATCAATGTGTGTTCCTACATGGGTTCCAATACAGACATAGCTATCCTCATACCCATCCTTATTAAAAACCCCCATTGGTTCTATTTTGGTTTTTGGATCCCCAGGATAAACCGGAGTGTCTTCATTTAACGAAACTGATAAATCGATAATTTTACTCATCTAATTTA
>JACOYD010000064.1 GCA_016182055.1 Candidatus Microgenomates bacterium
GCTCACGCCAGCGTGCGGGTGGCCGGCAACAAAATAGATGAAGCTATAGCAAATTATATCAAACGAAAATACAATTTGCTCATTGGCGAGCGGACGGCAGAAGAAATTAAAATTAAAATAGGCGATGCTCTTATCGATCAGCAAAATAGCGAGGGACAAAAGATGGAAGTGCGCGGCAGAGACAATGTAAACGGTCTGCCCCGCATGATTGAAATATCGCAAAAAGAGATTTCAGAAGCCATTCGGCCAACTCTGGGTCATATTGTGGGAGCGGTCAAAAGCGTTTTGGAGCAAACGCCGCCGGAGTTAGCCAGCGATATTATTGATAAGGGAGTGGTGTTGTCCGGCGGCACCTCGCTTCTTCGCAATTTAGACAAGCTGATGACTTCTCTTACCGGCGTTCCCTGTTATGTGGCGGAAGATCCGCTTTTTTGCGTGGTCAAAGGCACCGGTGTGGCTCTGGAAAATATAGAACTGTATAAAAGGTCAATCAGCAAGAGATAGGAATACTACCAATACTTCAATAATTTTATTAAGTTACTTTTTGTTTATTGGTAGTATTGGTATTTATTGGTAGTATTGTAATGTATGATTATTGGTTTTGATGCTTCCAGAGCATTTGTCAGCGAGCCAACGGGCACGGAGAATTACTCCTTTCAACTTCTCAAGGCACTTTCGCAAATTGATAAAAAAAATACCTATAGAGTATATTTAGCCTCGCAAGGTCTCACCCCTTCGGGTCTGAGCCTCAGGGTCGAAGACTTGCGAGGCTGGCCGGAGAACTTTCAGTTTAAGGTTATTAATTGGCCGAGACTGTGGACTCAAGGTGGTTTGGCTCTTGAGTGTTTGCTAAATCCGCCCGATGTACTTTTTATTCCGGCTCACACATTGCCGGTTATTCGCCGCCCCAATCTTAAAACCGTGGTGACTATTCATGACCTGGGCGCCGAATACCTGCCGCAATATCATCAATTTCCCCAGAAATATTATCTTAACTGGGCGACAATTTATGCTGTTAAAAACGCCGCCAGAATTATTGCGGTATCGCAAAATACCAGCAAAGATTTAATCACTAAGTTACATTGTGATATACAAGTTATTAGAGTGATAGGGGAGGGAGTTGATGTCGATAAATTCAAAATTCCCGCCTTCGCTGAAGCTTCGGCGGGCAAGCAAAACTCAAAAATTGAACAGGTTTTGCGAAGGTACAATATTCCTAAACCATACATTCTTTTTGTTGGCACAATTCAGCCGAGGAAGAATTTAGTCAGACTGATTGAGGCTTTTGCCCAAATAACCAGTAGATCGGTAAATCAGAAAACTCAGAGTGTCAGTAAATCAGCGGTTCAGAAAAATCAGACAATCAGAGAATCTGATATATCTGAATTACCGAAGCACCGATTTACCGAGCTTTCTGGGTTAACGCTTGTTTTAGTTGGCAAGCCCGGTTGGATGTATGAGGAGATTTACGCGGTCCCTAAACGTTTGGGTCTTTCCGACAAGGTAAAGTTTCTAAATTTTGTTTCAGACCAGGATTTGGCTATACTATATAAAGAGGCCAGCGTTTTTTGCCTGCCCAGTCTGTATGAAGGCTTTGGACTGCCGGTTTTGGAGGCCATGGCAGCGGGGGTGCCGGTGGTGGCCAGTAAAACCAGCTCACTGCCCGAGATAGTTGGCGACAGCGGAGTGCTTGTTGATCCTTATGACGCTCATGATATTGCACAAGGGTTAAAGAAAATTTTGCAAAACCAAAAACTGCGGGAGACTTTGATTAAAAAAGGGAAAGAGAGGGTCGAAAAATTTAGCTGGGTCAAAACCGCCCGGCAAACATTAAAAGTATTAGAAGAAGCCTGTAGTAACTAAATTAAAAATTAAAAATTAAAAATTAAAAATTTTGACCACTACTATACAAAAATTAGCATAACTTGTAGTTAGATAAATAAAAAATTAGTCAAAATGTTGATAATTATATAAAAACGTTGTTATAAAAGAATAAGTAGCGAATACAAAAAGTATACAAAAAATACACTTTAGATAGTTTTATTTTTTAGA
>JACOYD010000065.1 GCA_016182055.1 Candidatus Microgenomates bacterium
AATGCCCTGATATTCTTCGCCAATCTTAAGCTTTCCCAAAAGCGCCTTAAGTGCGGCCGTATCAAGGCGACCGGCTTTTTGAGAAAAAACAATCCGCCGCTCTTTTCTGTCCAAGTCTAAAATTTTAACCTTAAATTTTATCCCAACGTAAGATTCGGGCGACTCCTTTGCCTCCAAATGGGACAGCGGAATAAATCCGCGCAGACCCATGGCCTCCACCAAAAGCCCCCCCCGGGTAAGTTCAACACCCGTTACCTCAACTTCTTCTCCTTTTTCTTTTTTGTCAAGAAGTATGGTCCAGTTTTTATCCAAAAGCTCACGTCTTAGGGAAAGAACCGGGTGACCATTATCGCTCTCTGCGGAAATAACCACAGCCTTTACTTTCGAACCCACAGAGAGCCGCGATAAAAGTTCGCTGTAGAGCCTTTTATCTTTTTCCAGAACAATGCCTTCTGTTTTGCCTTTGATATCAATCAAAATCTCGCTGGGACCAATGGCGCTGATTGTACCATCATGCGCCAGAAGCTCCTCCATGGTAGTAGGAACGCTTGAGGATTTAGAAGATAAATTCTGATCGTTTTGCTTGTCCCGCGACCTGTCCGCCGTAGCCTTGGCGGAGGTGGAAGCTTTAGCGAAGTGGGAACTTTTGATTTTTGATTTTTGATTTTGTAACGCCATCCATAAATCGCCACCTTTCCATAAAAGTAAGAATATTATACCACAAAAAATCCCGCATTGTTAGCGGGATGTTTTGCTTTTGTATTTGAATCCTCCGGCCTTGACCTATTTTCCCCCGCCGAGGCGGGGTATCGTAGGCGCTGAAACGTTTCACTTCTCTGTTCGGGATGGCCCGCTTCGCCGAATTGCTCCAGCGAGGCGAGGAAGAGGTGGTTCCATTTCGCTCAAAAGACCGAAAGACTCAAACACAAAAATTTAATGTACTCCCTAAAAATTGAAGAGAATATTTTTATTGATCTTAAAATCTACTCTTGACCAATTAGTATGGCTTCGCTCAAAGCATTACTGCCCTTACACGTGCCACCTATCTTCCCGCGAAACGCGGGAACGACTACGCGAAAGCGTAATCTACGTCGTAATCTACAACGGGTCTTTATCCCGTGGCAATATAGCTACCCAGCGATGCACCTGTAGGTACAACTGGCACACCAGGGATTGCCTCTCCCAGGTCCTCTCGTACTGTGGAAGAATCCCCTCAAATCTCTGCGGTCTTGCCGGATAGAGTCCGAACTGATTCACATCGTTCTTAACCCAGCTCGCGTACCGTTTTAATGGGCGAACAGCCCAACCCTTGGAAGCTTCTTCACCTCCAGGATACGATGAGCCGACATCGAGGTGCCAAACCGCCTCGTCGCTATGGCAATTAACCCATAATTACTTATGGAATTAGACTATATCTTTATCCCTTTTGGGATAGCAACATGTGATAGTTCGTGTATTTTGAAAAGCTAAACTATCTCTCCGCCATCTGGCGGATCAGTCGTTACGGGGATAATTTGTAGAGCATACTTGGAATTATAGATGGCAATATCAATTTTTTTAAAAGGTCCATGCTTGAAGCTTTTATTCTTAAGCGATATTTCCTTTTATCTTGATTGATAGTAGCCAAAATTCCAAGCTTAGCTTGTAGAAAGTTAATTAACCAGAGATTTTCCTCAAGTGTAAAGCTCTGCGTATTAATACGCAATTGCCTACCGTCAGCTGATCCATCATCCATAATCCAAATTGCTAGAGCAAAAGGACTAAAGTTTCTTTCCAAAAAGACTTTTGGAAGTACTTTCTTTTGCTTCTCGTAGAAGAGCTTTCGCAAATCTACCAAAATAGGATGAGAGATGGTTCGAAAATAATAAGCATTTCCACTCTGTTTAGGAGGTGAATTAACAAATGATTTGATGAGGTGATATTTAAAATCTACATACTCTTTCTGCATAATCCCATGATGAATACGTAGAGAATATCCTCTCGTCGTTTGATCAAGATATCCATCTCCTAAAAGAGAGCCAATTACCAACATGAGTTGATTTTTGGAAAGCTTTAACTTTCTTGCTTCTCTGGCTAATCTCGTTTCCACAACAAATTATCTTCCCTCGGTATTATCCTAGCATATTTTACTAATAGGACTCCACCGATATTAGCTGCTAATCACCCCGATATTACTATCGGAGGGCGCCAAAAAATTGACGCTTGGAGGCGATCAGCCTGTTATCCCCGGGGTAGCTTTTATCCGTTAAGCTCCGCCGATACCACTATCGAGCGGAGGATCACTAAGACCCACTTTCGTGTTAGCTCGACATGTATGTCTCGCTATTAAGCTGGCTTATGCCTTTGCACATTCTGTCCCATTTCCATCGGGACTAAGCCAACCTTTGTGCGCCTCCGTTACGATTTTGGAGGCAACCTCCCCAGTTAAACTGCCCGCCAGACACTGTTTCTTCGCCGGATATTTATGCGGCAAAAAGATGAGAGTTAGCATTTCGAAAGAGAGGTGTTCCATTGTTGGGGGTACCAGATGGCACCCCCTCCCTCCTACACTCGACAGTTCGAAAAACCTTCCCAATGCCAAGTTGCAGTAAAGCTCCCGGGGTCTTTTTGTCCTGGCAAGACTAGGCCGCATCTTCACGGCCATTTCAATTTCGTCGGATCAATGGTCAAGACAGTCGCTTGCTCGTTCTGCCTTTCATGCGGGTCGGAACTTACCCGACAAGGAACTTCGCTTATTACATGTTATTTACATGATTAATCACTTAATCATCAACTACATATCGCTATGTAGATCGCACTCTATCTTTCCGCCTGAATAGTCATTTTTGGCGGATCTGACGTATTAGTGTCTGAGGATTCCAAAGAAAAATCAAAAATTAAAAAGCAAATATCAAAAATACAAAGCAAAATTAAAATATTTTATTTTTAATCTGTATATTTACTTTTTGATATTTTATATTTGATATTTCTAAAAGCCTTTCCTGCTGATTATCTGCACTTATCACATTATCAGTATAACTCTCAATCAGCTTGAGAATCAACTAGTGTAAGATTCAACAGACTTTCCAGCATATA
>JACOYD010000033.1 GCA_016182055.1 Candidatus Microgenomates bacterium
CCGGAGGAATAGGCGAAGGCATATTTGCCGTTTTCCAAAGCGGCCAGGTTTTTTTCCAGAGCGGCGCGGGTGGGATTTCCGCTTCGGGAATAATCAAAGCCGGCTGTTGATTTATTTACCTGTTTTTGAGCAAAAGTGGTTGATAAATGAATTGGGACAACCACATCGCCAAATCCGCCATTTTTAAAATTCGGCTCACTGCCAATATGGATGGCCTTGGTTTTAAACTTCATAAATTTTGTAAACCGTCCGCCAAACGTTTTCCTATTTCTACTATTTTTTGCCGGGGCTCGAGTCCTCCGCCAATTCTTATATAACCCCCCAATCTTGCGCTATGAGAAACGCCGGTTTTCTTAAAACCGAAACTTTCGGTGATTATCATATCGGCAAATGCTCCTTCCTTTTCCAGTTTATAAAACAGATCTTCAGCGCTCATCGTTGTTTTGGTGCCAGGGGTCAGAAAAAAAACAGGCGCGATTCCCTTGGGAAAACGTGGAAGATTTGGATATCCCACCAAAAATTTTTTGCCAGCCCCGTCCGCCTCTTTACAAGCATAAGCTAAAAGGCCGGTATTGCGCACAAACGTTTGTATTTCATAATCAAACTGCTTTTTGCCTGCCAGTGTTTTCCTAAATAATTCTACCAGAGCCGGGCCGGGGGTAGCGCCAATTCTGGTCCGCTTGACAACAAGCGTATCTCTCAACTGTCTGGAAACAACATAGAGCATGCCGCCCGTATCCTCGTTTCTTAGGTAAAATTTGGTGGCGCTCTGAACTGCAATAATAGTCAGGTCGGAATTTTTTCGCAAGTACGGCAAAAGCGGCAGCAGGGAATCTGTGGGAAGAGTATTGTCTATAATAATAAGCGGATTTGCCCTGCGAAGACTTTTAAGCTTAAAAAACTTTTCTATATCCAAAACCGGCATGCTAGGGCCATTACCCACAGTTTCCAGAAAAACTACCCGAACTTGCGGGTATTTTTTAAGCGCTTTGTCAATTGCCGATATATCGGCGACGTCAACCTCTACCGGTATTACTTCCCGTTTTGGCAGGTCTTCATTGATATAGTCATATATTTTTGAATATTCTACCTGGCCGTGAATAATAATATCGTCTTTAGAAAGATGAGCTATATCTAAAGCAGTTGCCACCGCCGACATGCCGGAATTTGTTAAAAGAAGCGATTCTCCCTGTTTTTCTTCAACATTTAGGAGTTTAGCTACCTGCGTTTCTATATCGGCAAGTTGCGGAAAGCCGCTTCGGAAATAGGACTTAATATTTTTGTAGTCGCCCAATGATTGCTTTTTCATCCCAGTTACAAAAGCCCGGGCAGTGGGATATGAAAAAAGAGAATCGGTTGTTTTTTTGCTCATAATATTAAAAAACCTCTCAATAAGAGAGGTGCATAATTTTTTTGCCTTTTGGCAAACGCATCTTCCCTTAGCGGGTCGGATTTAGCACCCTTCCTCACTTCGTTCGTCAGGGCAAGCCCGTTTCTGATTTATTTCAGAAGGTTTACCCTGAACGTAGTGAAGGGTTGCTGGGTAGTTTATCCCCCGCTCAGCGGGGGACTTGGCGAGCCGAAACTCTATCTACCTCTCTTGATGTTTTTCTCATGATAGCATGTAAAAAAGAGAATTTCAAGTGGCAATTTTAGGAAGATGCTTGACGAATTGTTCGGCAGAGAAATTTTTTTCTCGAAGCATAAAATAGTCAAGGACGATATTGGCGTATTTTTTATACCGTTTAGTGCGAAAAGCCAAAAGTTTGGGGTAACAGCGCGATAATGCTGCAAAATCAGACTCTCCGTTTAATTTTCTGAAACTGTCTCCCCAGATGACCGGTTTGGGATTTTTTATATAGTTTTCATACATTTGTTTTTGCACAGATTCGGGAGTATCCAAATAGACTATGGCTGTAAGTTTTTTTAATCTGCTCATCAGTTTATCTCCCAGATAAATCACGCTGCCGGTAGTATCAATAACAATGTTTTTGCTTTTTGTTAATTTTTGCAAAGAACTTAAGATTTCTTCCATCGCCTCTTTTTCTAAAGCTAAATATTTTTGGCTGTTGGTCTGGTATCTTTTTTCATACGGCTGGCCCATCCAGCGGGCCATATCGTGAATGCCGGCAAAACCCAGCTTTTTCAATACCGTTTCCAGCTTCTTTTCTATCAACTCATCAGCGGCAAAGCGCACAAAACCTGCTCTTTCCAGCTCCCGTGATAGCTTGGTGGACCAGTGAGTTTTGCCGGAATTGGACATGCCGATAAGAGAAATTTTCATAAGTAGCCCTTCGCTTTCAGGAGTTCGGCGGTCAAGACGGCTCCACCGGCTGCCCCGCGAATTGTATTGTGAGAAAGAGCGACAAATTTCCAGTCAAACTGTTTATCTTCACGCAGTCTGCCAAAGGTAATACCCATGCCGCGGCCAAAATCTCGATCAAGTCGGGTTTGCGGCCGGTTATCGTCACCGAAATAATAAATGAAAGGATTGGGAGCGGAAGGCAAATGCCACTTCTGTAAGGGGTTTGCCGCATTTTTGACGCTAGAGAGAATTTGGGTGCGCGTGGGTTTTTTCTTGAAACTTACCGCCACGGCCGCCAGATGGCCATCACTCACCGGTACCCGGATGCAGGTGGCTGAAATGCGAGGATATTGAGCCTGACTGATGTGTCCGTTTTTAAGCCGGCCTAAAATCTTCAACGGCTCCTGCTCTGTTTTTTCTTCTTCACCATTGATAAAAGGAATGACATTTTCCGTCATTTCCGGCCAGTCGGAAAGAGTTTTTCCGGCGCCTGAAACTGCCTGCATGGTGGTTACCGATACCTCTTTGGGCTCAAACTCGCCAAGCGCCCAAATCAGCGGCAGATATGATTGGAGAGAGCAGTTGGGTTTGACCGCAATAAATCCCCTTTTCCATCCGTGATTTTGGCGTTGTTTGTCAATCAAAGCCAAGTGTTGAGGATTGATCTCGGGAATAATCATCGGCACATCCTCGCTCCAGCGGTGGGCGGAATTGGTGGAAATTACGGGGATATCATTTTTGGCATACCAAAGTTCAATTTCCTTGGTTTTCCCATTATCCATGTCCAGCGCGCAAAAAACAAAATCTACCTCTCTGGCAATTTTTTCTTTATCTTCCACCACCCGTTTAACCACCAGATTTTTTATTGAATTTGGCAGCGTTTCCTCAATTTTCCACCGTCCGTCTACCGCCTCTTGGTATGTTTTACCGGACGATCTGGGTGAGGCGGCCAGCAAAGTCACCTCAAACCAAGGATGATTGTCAAGAAGGGTGACAAACCGCTGGCCCACCATGCCGGTGGCGCCCAAAATTCCCACTTTTAACTTTTTGCTGCCTTTTCCCATATTAAAGTATTAAATTTTGAGTATATCCGCCAATACTCCGCCTGCCGTAACCTCTGCTCCGGCGCCCGGGCCCTGGATAACCAGCGGTCTTTGATACCTTTTGGTATAGAAAGTAAAGATGTTATCAGCTCCTCTTGTCAAAGCCAGCGGACTGTCTGTTGGTACTTTTTCCAATTTTGCCGACGCTTTCTCTCCTTCAACTTTGGCCACAAAACGCAGCACACAACCTGTATTTTTTGCTTTTGCGAAAGTTAGGGCAAATTCTTTATCATAATCTTTTAATTTTTCAAGAAAATCATCAGCGCTTTTAAGCTTTCTTAAACTTTTGGGAACCAGACTTTCCACTTTAATATCAGTTAGTTCCAACGCAAGTCCTATTTCCCGGGCCAGCACCAAAAGTTTTCTGGCCACAAGGCTCGGTATATCCTAATTTTCGGGCCAGCTTTACAATTTCGGAAAAAGACTTTTTTCCGTCATAAGTATTAAAAATGTAAGACAGAGTTCCGGAAAATATACCTTCTATTTTAACGATTTTATCTCCGCTTTTCAACAAATCCCAAATAGTTGATATGACCGGCAAACCGGCACCCACGTTGGCTTCATACAAAAATTTCTTTTTTGCTTTTCCTAAAACTTCACGCAGATTTTTGTATTGATCAAGCGGTAGCACATTAAATTTTTTGTTGGGAGTAACAATATGAAAGCCATTTTGAGCCAAGTCAAGATACTTTTTGGCGATATATTCGCTGGCCGTACAATCCACAAAAATCTTATTAGATAAATAAACAGATCTACTCCAACTTAGAAAGCTGGCAAGATTGGCCTTTTGGCCTTTTTCCAGCTTTTTGTCCCAGCCGTTTAAGTCAATTCCTCCCTCTTCGTTCATTAGCATTTTTTCCTGATTAATAATCCCGCAAACTCTTAATTTTTCATTGTCAATCTCTTTTATTTGCTTAAGCAGCGTCCCGCCAATATTTCCAGTACCAATAATAAAAATATTTTTTACCCCGTTTAGCAAAAATTCGTTATGAATAAGATTTAGCGCTTTGACTCTTTCTTTGGACAAAACGGTAAAGGAGATATTTTTTTCCGATAACGGTAATTATAGATTCGCTAGGGAAAACCTGCAGGCTGACGGTTTTTATTTTAATTTCTTCTGCAAACTCTTTTTCCAGCGATTTAAGAGCGGTTGACAACCGATCTTCTTTGATGGCAAAACAGATGGCATGGTTGGATGAAGCTTGAGTCACCAAAATAACATCTATTTTTCTCTGCCGCATCAGTTCCAGAATCCTGGCCGCACCTCCCGGTATGCCTACCAGACTTATGCCTACCACGTTAACCAGCGCCACCTCATCAATTGAAGTTACTACTTTAACAGGAGAGTCGCTTGCCAGGGTTTGGCCGGAAATTAAAGTGCCGGGAGTTTGGGGATTAAAGGTATTTTTAATTAAAATGGGAATATTTTTTTTGATTAAAGGAACCATAGTCACGGGATGGATTACCTTGGCTCCAAAGTAAGCCATTTCAATTGCCTCCTCAAAACTTATTTGCGGCAAAACCTGGGCGGTCTTAACTAATTTGGGATCGGCGCTCATAATCCCGTCCACATCTCCCCAAATTTCCACCACCTCTGTGTCCAATGCCGCTCCAAAAATTGCAGCCATGTAGTCGGAACTGCCCCGTCCCAAGGTAGTTGTTTCCCCTTTTTGAGTAGAACCGATAAACCCGGTAATAATAGAAATGCCTTTTTTACCGGCAAAAAATCGCCTGATATTGTGGTTGGTTTTAGTAAAATCAACAGAGGCGTTAAGAAAATTATCATCTGTTTTTATCAACTCCCTTGCATCAACAAAATAAGCGTTAGAAATGCGGGAGGCGACAATATAAGCGGATAATCGTTCGCCAAAAGATAAGACACAAGCCGTATCTTTTTCTTCCAAACCCAGCTTTTCTATTTTTTCCAAAACAGCCAACAGCTCTTTTGATAGTTTTTCGATATATTGCCAGTTGTCTTTTGATAGGGCTTTTTTATGTCTGCTTATTAAATTATTAATTTCTTCTTTTAATTTCTTATCTTTTTCTTTTGCCAGTTTTACGCATCTTAAAAGCTGGTCTGTGACGCCGGCAAATGCCGATACCACCACGGCCACATTTTCGTCATAAGAAGCATCACGGATTATCTTGGCGACTTTTTTTAAGCCCTCCTCGGAGCCAACAGATGAACCGCCAAATTTTAATACTTTCTTAAATATCATGGATTAATTTAAGCTGCTTTTTATCCGCACGGGGATTTTTTTGGCAGCGGTAGGCACGAAAGCTTGCGGGTGCAGGATTTTTGAGGTATCCCGCCAGAGAATTACCTCATTGGCATCAAGCACATTGGCCAAAATGGTAGCGCTGTAATCTGAACCGCCCCGTCCTAAAGTAGTAACGGTGCCATCTTTGCTGGCGCCAAAAAAGCCTGTTACCACCGCTACCACGTTTTTTGCCAAAAGAGGTTTTAGATGTTGTTTTGCTTTTTCTTGCGTTGGGGTAAACATGACCTTGGCTTTTAAGAAATTTTTGGTGGTAATAATTACGTTGCCGCTATCGATGGCGCGGGCGGCTACTCCCAATTTTTTAAGCGCTCCCGCAAGAAGATTGCTGCTTAAACGCTCGCCAAAGGAAACAACATAGGCATAATGTGAGGCGGAAAGATCTTCGGAAAAGCGAGTCAAATAAAAGGACAACTCATCAAAGAGGGAAACAATTTTCTTTTCGGTGGTTAAATATAATTCTTCCTTAAACTTAAGCTCATCAAGAGCGCTGATGTGTAAACGGTAGAGCTGGTTTAATTCACTAAAGGCTCTGGCGAAAAGTCCCCGCTTATACTTTTGAAAAACAGACACCAGGATATCGGTGGTTCCCCGCATGGCCGATGCCACCACTACTATCTTATCCTGACGGCTTGACTTTTTTATCAGTCTGGCTACGTTAAGCATTTTTTTGCCGTCTGATAAAGATGTTCCGCCAAATTTAATTACCTTCATAAGCAAAGTACTAAAAAACCTCCCTTTAGGGAGGTTATGCCAACGACGCACTACAACCTCCCCTAAGAGGAAGTTATAATAATAATCTCGCATGCTGATAATCTTATTGTCACGTTGACAGTTATGATAACAAAGAAAGTTGCCGTTGTCAAGAGTCAACTGATTGCTTCAACAGATACTTTTTAAATTCCGCAAAGCGGTTGGAGAGTTCAACGGTTTGTTTTTTGCCTAAAAGCGCCTGTTTTAGACCTTTGGGAATGGGAATTTTTTTATGCAGGATATTTTCGATCAGCTCGGGAAACTTGGCCGGATGACCGGTGGCTAAAGCAATTCCATTTATGCGGGGATGTTTTTGTTGATACTGCGCCAGTCCCAGGTAGGCAACTGCCGAATGCGGATCCATGATATATTGATATTTTTGCCAGACCTCCTTTATGGCGGTCATGGTTTGGGAATCGGAAAAAGACTGACTGGTTATATCTGTGCGGATTTTTGAGAGGTTATTTTTGTAAAGCTCAACTATGCGGACAAAATTGCTGGGATTTCCCACGTCCATGGCATTGGAAAGAGTGGTTTTGGATAATTTGGGGGTAAAAATTCCGGTCTTGATGTATCTGGTAAACACATCGTTTCTGTTGGTGGCGGCGATTAGTCTGGCAATCGGCAGACCCATGTGCTTGGCAAGTATGGCGGCTGTTAAATTACCAAGATTGCCGCAGGGAATGGAAAAAACCAGCGGTTTGCCTAAGCTTTCACCTTTAGCATAAACATAGAAGTAATAAAATATTTGGGGCAAAAGGCGGGCAACGTTGATAGAGTTGGCCGAAGTCAGGGTAAATCTACTCCTAAGGGCGTAATCACCAAAAGCGCGTTTGACCAGTTTTTGGCAATCGTCAAAACTTCCTTTTATCTCCAGGGCTGTAATGTTTCCGCCCATGGTGGTAAGCTGTTTTTCCTGCATGGGGCTGACTTTGCCTTTTGGGTAGAGTAAAATTACATCGATATTGGGAACCTTGTAAAATCCGGCTGCCACCGCACTGCCCGTATCGCCGGAGGTAGCCACCAACACCGTGATATGTTTTTTGGTTTGTCTGGCAAAATAAGAAGTTATCCTGGCCATAAATCTGGCTCCAAAATCCTTAAAAGCCAGCGTCGGCCCGTGGAAGAGTTCAAGCATAACCAGATTGTTAGAAAGTTTAGTCAGCGGCAGAGTAAAGTCAAAACTCTTTGTGCAAATATTTTCTATTGTTTCTTTTGGGAGATCATCCTGGAAAAAGAGCGAAGTCAAATAGGTGGCAATCTCGGGAAAGGTGCGTTTACGAATAGTTTTGAGAAAATTAGGTGAAACTTGGGGGATTTGGGTTGGCATTAACAGTCCGCCATCGGGGGCAATACCACGCATCAGCGCTTCGGCCATACCCACCCGGACGTTTTTATTTTTGGTGCTATAAAATTGCATATTAAATTAGTGGATCCGAGAGGACTCGAACCTCTGACCTTTACAATGTCAATGTAACGCTCTAGCCAACTGAGCTACGGATCCACGCAAAATCCACTTAATTATACCAAGTTTAGAGGCAGGAGACAATTTTGTTTGCCAATTCGCTGGTTGTCAAGGGGTTTTTTTGGACAATATCGGCCGTGCCAAAACCTTGTGAAATAGTTTTGGCAACTGCCTTTTCAATGGCAATTGCCTCTTTCTCCAGCCCAAAACTCATCCTAAGCATAAGCGCGGCAGAAAGGATTGCTCCAATTGGATTTGCCCGATTGCTATTTGCCGCCTTTGGGAAAGAACCATGGATTGGTTCATAAAGCGATATTTTTTCTCCCAAAGAAGCAGATGGTAAAAGACCGATTGAACCGGCAATTACCGATGCCTCATCGGATAAAATATCACCGAAGATATTATCTGTCAAAATTACATCAAACATAATAGGTCGTTTGATAATTTGCATGGCGGTATTGTCCACATACATATATTCACAAACAACAGCGGGAAAATTTTTAGCGTATTCCATCACAGTTTCCCGCCACAGTCGGGAAGTTTCCAGCACATTGGCCTTATCAACCAGCGTCACTTTTTTATGTCGTTTTTCCGCGAGTTCGAAGGCAATCTTACTCACGCGTAAAATTTCTTTCTGACTATAGATATTTGTTTCAAAGGCGGTTTTACCATTATTTTTCCTTCCTCTTGGTTTGCCGAAATAGAGTCCGCCTGTTAGCTCCCGAACAATCACGAAGTCAACATTTTGCACAACCTCTTTTTTAAGCGGAGATGTTTCTATTTGTGGAAAAGAAAAAATAGGTCTAATGTTGGCAAAAAGATTAAGTTGTTGTCGAAGATTAAGCAGTCCCTGTTCGGGGCGAACTTTGCTTTTGGGATGATTATCGTATTTGGGATCTCCCACCGCTCCCAGCAAAATAGCGTCGGCACTTTGGCAAATGGTAATTGTTTCTTTGGGTAAAGCAGAGCCCGTTTTTTCAATAGCAGAAGCACCTATCATGGCATTTTTGAACACAAATTGATGAGTAAATTTATTACCCAAAGTTTTGAGCACTTTTGTTGCTTCATTTGTGACTTCCGGCCCTACTCCGTCGCCTGGCAACACTGCAATTGTTTTTTTCATATAGAAAAATCGTTTTTTCTTTGTTTCTCAAATTTAATAATATCAAATTTTTGGTTTAACAAATAATTAATATCATCATAGCCTTTTATTAAACACATTTTTCGGTAAGGATCCAGAGGAAATTTTTCTTTAATATTGGCATTTTTAATTTCAATAATTTGATTGGGAATATCAATGTTAACAATTGTTTGGGGATTTTTTTTGATTTCAGCAAAAAGCTTCTTTAAAAAGTCTGGCGAAACAGTTACAGGCAACAGTTGATTGATTAAGGCGTTAGTCTTAAAAATATCGGCAAAAAAACTCGACACCACCGCATCGAAGCCGTAATCTTTCAGAGCCCAGGCGGCATGTTCGCGGCTGGAGCCGATGCCAAAATTTCTACGCGTCACCAGTATTTTTCCCTTGAATGTTTTATCGTTTAATACAAAATCTTTTCTTGGTTTGTTGTTTGAGTCAAAGCGCCAGTCGCGAAAAAGATGCTGGTCAAAACCTTCCCGCGTTACTGCCTTAAGAAAGCGCGCCGGGATAATCTGATCGGTATCAATGTTTTCCATTGGCAGTGGTACGCAGGTTGAGAAAATTTTCTTCATAGTAATTCTCTTGGGTCGGTTATGCGACCGGTTAAAGCCGACGCGGCCGCTGTTAATGGACTGGCCAAAAACGTGCGGGCACCGGGACCCTGACGGCCTTCAAAATTTCTATTTGAGGTAGAGATACAATATTTTCCCGAGGGAATTTTATCTTCGTTCATGCCCAGGCAGGCCGAGCATCCGGGGCCCCGTAGTTCAAAACCAGAATCTTTCAGAATTTTATCAATTCCCTCTTTGCGAGCTTGAGTTTCCACTTGCCTTGAACCGGGGACGACGAAAACTTCCACATCGTCCGCTTTTTTTCTTCCTTTAACAATGTGCGCTACCATACGTAGATCTTCAATGCGGGAATTGGTGCAGCTTCCCAAAAAGACATAATCAACTTTTTGATCTTGTATTTTTTTACCGGGTTTTATGTTCATATAATTTACGGCTTTGCGAAAACTACTGCGCTGACTCTCCATTTGAAAATTATCTTCGGTGGGAATGTGTTGGCTGATTTTAATTCCCATGCCTGGATTAGTTCCATATGTCACCATCGGTTCAATGTCAGAAGCGTCAAAAGCGACCCGTTTGTCATATTTAGCCCCTTTGTCGGTAGGCAAGGTTTGCCAATTCCGCAAAGCAGAATCCCAGTTTTTTTCTTTTGGTGCAAACGGTCTGCCTTTCATGTATTGATATGTGGTTTCATCAGGCGCAATCAAGCCGCCCCGCGCCCCCATCTCAATGCTCATGTTACAAATAGTCATGCGGGCTTCCATGGAAAGATTTTTAATAGTTGAGCCGGTGTATTCCACAAAATAGCCCGTGCCGCCGCCGGTTGATATTTTGCTGATAATGTAAAGGATGATATCTTTTGACACCACGCCTTTTCCCAATTTACCATTTACTTCAATATTCATAGTTTTTGGTTTGTTTTGCAGGATGCATTGACTGGCCAAGACTTGTTCTACCTCGCTGGTTCCGATGCCAAAGGCCACCGCCCCAAAAGCGCCGTGGGTGGAGGTGTGGCTGTCGCCGCAGACAATGGTCATGCCGGGCTTGGTAATGCCTAGCTCCGGGCCGATAATGTGAACAATTCCCTGAAATGGATGGCCCATGCCGTAAAGGCGAATGCCAAACTCCTGGCAATTTTTAGTAAGTTTTTCTACCTGAATTTTGGACAGCAGTTCTTTAATCGGCAGATGCTGGTTTTTAGTCGGCACGTTGTGATCGGCCGTGGCCCAGGTTCTGTCGGGCCTTGCTACTTTTATTTTTCTTCTTCTTAATCCGTCAAATGCCTGCGGAGTTGTTACCTCGTGAATTAAATGAGCGTCGATGTAGAGAAGATCCGGATAGTCTTTTTTTCGGGTCACCACATGACTATCCCAAACTTTGTCAAAAAGAGTTTTAGGTTTGTTTTTCATTTTAGAGAGTTGCAACAACGTCTATTTCGACCAGTGCCCCTTTTGGCAGACTGGCGACTTCAACTGTGGCGCGGGCGGGCTTACCAATAAAAAATTTAGCATAAATCTCGTTCATTTTGGCAAAATCATTAATGCTTTTAAGATAAACTGTGGTTTTAACCACTTTTGTCAAATCAGAACCGGCCGCCTCCAAAACAGCCTCGATATTTGTAATAACTTGTTTAACCTGATTTTCCAGCCCTTCAGCCAGACTGCCGGTTACAGGATCCATGCCGATTTGCGCCGCGCAAAAAACAAATCCTCCCGCCACCACCGCCTGTGAATACGGCCCAATCGCCGCCGGAGCTTTATCCGTCTGAATCGTTTTCACAGGTATATTATACATTGACAGTCTTTCCATTGTAAACTATAATCAAAACTATAATCAAAATACTCTAGTTTGCAACTTATAAATAATATTTTGATTACATAATTGTTTAACGAGAGTTGCAAACTCGAGTTAAACGAGTATATATGAAAAAGAGAGATATAAATGAAAAAAATGGAGTTGTAACAAAAAGCGTTCTGAAGAATGAATTGAAGGGTTTAGAAAACAGGATGGATAAAAAGTTTGCCACAAAGAATGAGTTAAAGAACGAATTGAAGGGTTTAGAGAGTCGTTTGGAAAATCGCATGGATAAAAAGTTTGCCACAAAGAAAGATCTAAAAACAACTGAAATTAATTTACGTGATGAGATGGATCGGCTCGAAAATCGAGTAAGACTTATGATTGATCAGCTTGAGAGAAATATAGATGAGAAAAACAAAAAATATCGGGATGAGTTTCTTACAGCAATAGATCCAATATTAAAAGAAGTACTCGCCTCTCGTGAGGAAAGAGTTATTATCGCACATCAAGTCGCAGAGCTTCGGGATCGGGTTGATGAGCATGAAGAAAAACTTAAGCATCTTCAACAGAGATAGCATTTTATTTCCATGAAGAATCTGCAGAGGTACGAAAAATTATTTTCAAGGGATTTTTCTTTACCTTTGGTAGAAATTTGGCTTAGAGGAGAATGTACCAATCCTAAAGGTTGGACCGACCAAAAACAGCCATTCCTTCCTTATCAGGTAGTGCAGCGGACAGATGATACCGTCCATTTTTACTATAATTTACAAGGCGTTACCTGGGCTTGTGAACTTTTAGCAAAACTCTCGCGTAAAGATAAAAATTTCATCCCCAAAATTGAAAAAACAGTTTTGGAAAAAGTTTCTTTTATAAAACCAATTTATGAAAGGGGGGAAGCTATTCCCCTTCTCAAATTAAAAAGGTTTTTGCAAGAGCTGGAGGACGGTTGGCCCTGGTTTGAAGCCATGTGGTTGTTTACGGAAAGTGAGATGGAAGAAAAATTTACCGTACTTAATTTGAAAAATATTCAAAAATTAAGAGTTGCCACAGAGCTAATATGCGGTGGGGCAGATACCGTTATTAGAAAATCGTTAATAAAGATCTATCCCCATCTTGGTCATTTGTCGTCTGTTATAAGAATAGAAGAATTATTGTCAGATAAAATCCCCAGTAAGGCAACTCTGGCAAAAAGGTACAAAGGTTATTTCTTCTCAAATAATCAATTATTTTTAACTCCTAAACTTCGCGTAGCTAAAGAACTGGGCGTACATTTTGTTGAAGAAAAGATTAAAAATAAGAAAATCAAACAATTAAAAGGCAGTGTTGCTTGTCAAGGAATTACTAAAGGCTATGTACGGATACTAATGGGACATGAGCAAGTACGTTTATTAAAAGCAGGCGAAATTCTTGTTTCGCCCATGACCATTCCTGACTTTTTGCCAGCCATGAAGAAAGCGGCGGCCTTTGTCACCGATGAAGGTGGAATTCTCTGTCATGCGGCAATCGTGGCTCGAGAACTAAAAAAACCCTGCATTGTCGGAACAAAATTTGCTACACACATACTGCGAGATGGGGATTTCGTTAAAGTAGACGCCAATAAAGGGATAGTTACTTTTATCAGGAGGTAACTGCTCCGGTTGAAGCGCTTGAGACCAGTTTGGCGTATTTGGCCAGGACGCCGCGGGTGTATTTGGGTTTGGGCGAGCGCCACTGACCTTTTCGTTTTGCCAGTTCGGAACTTGTCACTTCCAGATTAACTTCTCTTTTGGCCAAATCAATTGTAATTCTATCTCCCTCTTTTATCAAGGCAATGGTGCCGCCCGCTTGAGCTTCGGGGGTAATATGGCCAATGGTGATTCCGTGGGTGCCGCCGGAGAAGCGGCCGTCGGTTATAAGCGTCACATCTTGTCCCAGACCCGCGCCCATCAGGGCAGCAGTAGGAGAGAGCATCTCCCGCATGCCCGGACCGCCTTTAGGCCCCTCATAGCGGATAACCATCACATCTCCTTTGTTAATCCTTTTTTGCAGAATAGCATCAAGAGCATCTTCTTCCCGTTCAAATATCCGGGCCGGGCCCTCAAACTTTTTGACTTCGCGGCCGGAAAGCTTGATGATGGCTCCCTCGCGGGCCAAGTTGCCGTAGATAATGATCATGTGGTGTTCGGGTTTAGCCAACGGTTTATCAATCGGATAGATAACATTTTGACCTTTGGGGAAATCGGGAGCAGTTTGCAAATTTTCTGCCACGGTTTTTCCGGTGACCGTCAAACAATCGCCATGAATAAGTCCGGCCCGCAAAAGCATTTTCATCACCATCGGTATTCCTCCGATATTATCCAAGTCTGCCATGACATATTGACCAAAAGGCTTGAAATTGCCCAGAAGCGGCACTTTTTTGGCAATTCTGCTAAAGTCATCAAGATTTAATTTAATTTCTGCTTCATGAGCTAAGGACAAAAGATGGAGTACCATGTTGGTGGAGCCGCCCAGAGCCAAGGCCACGGTGATGGCATTTTCAAAAGCTTTTTCATCCACTGCCGGATGTGAGGCGCTACCCGGAATACTCATACCCAATGCCTCAAGAACCGAGGCCATGGTATTGGCGGTGTACATGCCCCCGCAGGAGCCGTTGCCCGGACAACTGCGGCATTCTATTTCATGAAAATCCTTTTCACTCATCTTGCCCGCCGAGTACTGTCCAATTGCTTCAAAAGTGCTAACAATAGTTAAGTCTTGGCCTTTATAATGACCCGGCAATATTGTTCCGCCATAAAGAGTGATGCCGATACTGTTGTTTCTAGCCAGAGGAATAAGAGAAGCGGGAATTGTCTTATCGCATCCTGATAGTGTTATTGCCCCGTCTGCCGCGTAGGCTTCATGCATCATTTCAATGGAGTCGGCGATTAGCTCCCGTGAAGGAAGCGAATATTTCATGCCTTCCATACCCATGGTTTCTCCGTCGGTGACCACCGGCGTGCCAAAAATAATCCCCTTGCCGCCCTGCTTTTCCAGCTCGTCCATTATTAAATTTCCTAAATCGTAAATATGGGCGTTGCAGGGAGTGATATTGGTAAAAGGACAGGCCACAGTTATAAGAGGTTTGGTAAAATCGTTATCTTTAAAACCTACGGCCCTCATCATGGCCCGGGCATGAGCCCGTTTTACCCAATCTTTGCCGTTTAGACTTCCCGTCAAAGCGGTACTGCGTATTTTTAGGTCCTGGCAGTCGCAGTTTTCACAATCTTCACAATGGCCGGTATTTTTTTTCATACAATCTTTTGCAGTCCGTCAAGATAAGCCTTGACCGATGCCACCACAATATCGGTATCGGCGCCAAAACCAAAATAAATGTTGTTTTTATAATTAAGCTGAATATGTACTTTACCAATGTCGTCGCTACCGCCTGTAATTGCCTGAACCAAATATTCTTCCAGTTTGACCTTTTTGCCAATAATTATGTTGACAGCGTTAAAAGAAGCATCAACAGGGCCGTTTCCCGAGGCCCTGGCAGTTTTTTCTTTCCCCTTAATTTTAAGCGAAATTCGGGCTGTTGGTTGTGTTTTGGTGCCGGAAGCAACATCAAGTGTCACCAGAGCCAGACCGTTTTCAG
>JACOYD010000066.1 GCA_016182055.1 Candidatus Microgenomates bacterium
CAAATAGTTATGGCGAATTTTAAAGCGAAAGAGTTATATAAAAGCTTCGTATTTGATCAAGCCGATTATCAAAGAGAACTGGATAAAATAAAACACATTACTATTGAAAGATAGAATACCGAGGTGTCTTATCTAATACACCTCTAAGGTGTATGAGTGTATGGGAACATAATACTCCTCTCTACCTTTGTCAAGTCCAGATTGAAAATAGTTAGTTTTTATTGTAATATCATTTTATGTCGCAAGAGGGTGAAACGTTTTTTACCATTATTGGCTGTATGGACGGGAGGTGTCAGGAGGCGGTTAGTCTTTTTGGGCAGGACCGTTTTGGGGCTGTCTATCCCGATACCATTACCGAGGCGGGACTGGTGGGTTTTTTTAATAAGGAACCAATAGATCAACAGTTATTGACATCTCTTAAAAAGAAAATTGATATTTCCTTAAAGCATCACCACTCCAAAGGAATTTTGGTTTTTGGTCACCAGGAATGTGCCGCGTCAGATGCGGTTGATGAGGAAAAACATAAGCAGGATGTTTTGGCGGCGGCCGAAGTTATTAAAACGCTAGTTGATAACGAAGCGGTGGCTGTTATTCCTCTTTTTGTTAAACGCTCCATTGACAACGACCTGTCAGATTGGACCGCCGAGGAAATTGTATGATAGTTACGTCGGTTAAAACTCACAAAATTACTGCCCGCGATACTGATTTGCTTAAGATTCTTGATAAGTATCTGTTAAAAGTGGAAGAGCGGTCAATTATTGCCATTACTTCAAAAATAGTTTCTATTTGTGAAGGCCAGCTGGTAAAAATCGGTCAGGGAAGTAAGGGAAGTTGGGGACAAAAAGATGAATTGATAGAGCGGGAAGCGCAGTATTTTTTGCCCAGAAGCGAGAATAAGTATGGCGTTAGTTTAACAATTACCAATAATACGCTGGTGGCGACCTCCGGCATTGATGAGAGTAATGGTAACGGATACTATATATTATGGCCCAAAGATCCGCAGAAAACAGCAAATCGTATAAGGTTACACCTTATGTCAAGGTGTAATCTTCGCAACATCGGTATCATTATCACCGACAGTAGAACCGTGCCGCTTCGTTGGGGAGTAACTGCCTTTGCCCTGGTCTACAGCGGATTTCTGCCGCTTGAAAACTATATTGGTAAACCGGACTTGTTTGGCAGAAAATTTGAATTTGAACAGATGAGTATTATTGATAACTTGGCTTGCGCGGCGGCGGTGGTGATGGGCGAGGGAGCGGAACAAACACCAATGGCGGTTATTACCGACCTCCCCTTTGTCCAATTTCAAGACAGAAATCCTACAGAGAAAGAACTTGACGCTCTTAAAATTTCCATGGATAAAGATCTCTACGGCCCCTTTCTCAAAAGCGTTAAGTGGAGGAAGGGTTTTGCAAAGCAGAATTCAGATGCATAATGTATAGGGGGTTTTAAGACAGGAGCAATAATGGTATACTGCTCTGCAGTATGGTTCTTTCCGATAGAGATTTGAAAAAAGCCCTCAAAAGCGGCCGCATCAAGATTACTCCCCAGCCGGATCTGGCAACCCAGCTTGGTTCCTGTTCTATAGATTTGCGTCTGGGTAACATTTTTCGTGTTTTTGAACATAGTAAATATCCCTATATCGACCCTGCCAAAAAAGATTACAGCAATGAAATAGCCCGGGAAATTGTGATTGGTAAAAATGATAAGTTTATTATGCAGCCGGGAGATTTTGCTTTGTTGGGCAGGATGGCAGTGGCCTTAACTTGCGGCATGCGCATTTGCGCCATGACCTTTGAAGAACTGACCAGTCCTGCCGAGGTTCCATACAGCAAAAAAAAATCGGCTAAGTATGCCGGTCAAAAGGGACCGGACGAAAGTAAAATACATGAGGAGAAGTAAAAGGAATATTTGCTGAGGTCGCCAACACAAATTTTTGTGTTCCGCAATTCGCAGTTGTCAATACTAATATACTAGTATATTAGTGGTTAGTAATGTTTTATTTGATATAATCTTTTGATTTGTTAAGCTAAAAATGCGAACGGCAAAAGATTTGGTTGGCTCCCCGCAAATATATTATATTAATAACGTAATTTATGGAATATAAAATCTCTTTTAAATTAGATTTTAGGCGCAATCCCTATCCGGGAAAATTTATTGTAATTGAGGGAATTGACGGATGCGGCAAGACTACCCAGACTGCGATTGTAGTTGAAAAATTAAAGGCACAAGGCGCCGATGCGATTTATACCAAAGAGCCAACCGACGGCCCAATTGGCCGGTTTATCAGACAAACCCTGCGCGGGGTTTTGGATATCTCGCCCTTGGCTATTCAATATTTGCTGGCGGCAGACCGGGTATTGCATGCACAAGAGATAGAAAAACATCTTAAAGAAGGGAAAACGCTGGTAAGCGATCGCTATTTTTGGTCGGCAGTAGCTTACGGCATGGCCGACAGGCAGGGAACAAAATACGAAGACAACGGCCATGTTTTACTTGCGATTCAGGGTATTCTTTCCATGTACAGCCAGTTTATTATGCCCGATATCACCTTTTATTTGCAAACATCGGTGGATACGGCCCTTTCCCGTCTGGCCAAAATGACTAAGGAAAAAGAGCTGTATGAAACGAGGGAGAAACTGGAGAAGATTTATCAGGGATATGAATGGCTGGTTTCTCAATTTCCCAAGGAGATAACAGTGGTGGATGGAGAAAAGACAGTCGGGGAAGTCACTGGGGAAATTCTTAATAAAATAAACAAATAACCCAATAAACAAATACTACCAATCAATTCTTTAATGCTAAATGAATAATGAAACAAAAGTTCACGATATTCACGAGAGAATTTATCGGTTTGTTATTAGAGTAATAAATCTCGTTAAACAACTGCCTAAAACTCCAGAAAATATTATTTTAATCAATCAAATAACCAGATCTGCAACATCTATGGGAGCAAACGATCAAGAGGCAGACGGGACAGACAGTAAGAAAGATTTTGTATCAAAATATACAATTGTAAGGAAAGAGAGCAAAGAAACAAATTATTGGTTAAGAGTGATTGCCGATACCAATGTTAGTTTTAAACCCCGGATGCAAAATTTAATGCAAGAATGTAAAGAGCTTATTAAGATTGTAAGTACAATAATACTAAAAACAAAGAAAAAATAATTTTACATTTAGGTATTGATTTGTTTATTTGTTTATTGGTAGTATTGGGTTATTAATTTTATGATTTTGGGGCCAAAACAACTATTACAACTGGTTAAGACCAAAAAGTTAGTCGAGGGGTTGTCGGAAAGAGAATTGACAAATCCCGAAGGGGCGGGGTTTGATTTGCGGTTGGGCGAAGTTTACAAAATAAAAGGCAAGGCTTTTTTGGGAATCACCGAACGGCACACAGCGGATATTTCGCTAATTGCGAAATACCGAACTCAAAACTCAAAACTCAAAACTCAAAGAATTACTATCCGGCCTGGCGAGTTCTATTTAATT